>JANZYY010000224.1 GCA_026419705.1 Fischerella sp. | reverse complement strand
CTTGTTAGTAACTCACGATAACCGCATCTTGGATATTGCTGACCGGATTTTACATATGGAGGATGGTCGCTTAGCAAGTGATACGTTACTCTAATTCATTTTTGTGCGTTTGGGTTGAAGGTGTGCTAGCAATGGTTGTACCGCTACGCTTAGCAAATAAACTGCGCCAGCAACTAAAATAATTGTCGCGCCAGAGGTGAGATTGAGAAAGTATGACAGCCACAGCCCGACTGTGGTAAAAAACATCCCCAAGATGCTTGCTAATATCATCATCTTCCGCATATCTTTGACAAACTGACCGCCGATCGCTGCTGGCATTGTCAATAAGGCAATTACCATAATTAGCCCTACCACCCGCATCATCATCACTACTGTCAGGGCAATCATGCACATCAAGGTCAGGTAAATTGCATCTACTGGCACGTTAACTACGGTAGCGAATGTCTCGTCGAAGGAAATTGCCAGTAACTCTTTGTAGAACAATGCCGCTAGCACAATAATGATAATGTCAAGCCCCAGCATGATTAACAAGTCACTGCTAGAGACAGCCAAAATACTGCCAAAAAGATAGCTCATTAAGTCTGCCTTGTAGCCCTCTGTCAGATCTACCAAAATAATCCCTACAGCCATACCGATCGCCCACATCACGCCGATAATGGTGTCTGCTCTTTGCCGGGTTTGGCGCTGCACGATACCCATCCCCAACGCCGACACAATACTGAAGATGACTGCACCCAACACGGGGCTAAATTTGAAGAAGTATCCCAGTCCAATACCTCCATAGGCTGCATGGGCGATACCCCCGCTAATAAAAACGATGCGGTTAATGACTACAAATGTACCGATAATACCGCAGGCAATACTGACCAGTACCCCCGCAATTAGGGCATTCCGCATAAAGTCGAACTGCAATGCTTCGATCATCGGTTGATCTCCTCTGTTAAATGCCGTGGGAAGACTCGATGCGGTATGCCGTGGGCAATCAAATCAACGGGACACTGGTAGACCATTTGCAACATTTCCGGTGTAATTTGTTTTTCACCGTGATAGTACAACCGTCGATTCAAGCAACCCACAGTTTTCACGCATGATGCGATCGCCCCGATATCATGAGAAATCATCAAAATCGTGATGCGTTCATTCAGGTGTTTCAGCAGTTGGTAAATATGCGTCTCGACATGGGGGTCAACACCTGCCATCGGTTCATCCAAAAGTAGGATTTTGGGTTCGGTTGCCAAGGCACGGGCGATGTAAACCCGCTTTCGTTGCCCCCCGGAGAGTTCGCCGATGGGGCGATCGCGCAGGTGCAGCATCTCGACGCTGCGGAGTGCCTCAGCCACACATTCTTTATCTTTGGCAGTGTAGCGTTGCAGTAGTTGCCGCTTTCCCAACCGTCCTAACAGCACTACATCCCACACATTGATTGGGAAGGCGCGGTCAAATTCCACTGTCTGAGGTACGTAGCCAAGGTAACGTCGCCCCTTTTTGACGCTCATGCCCATAATCCGCACCTCACCCTGCATCGGTGCTAAAAGACCCAGTAAAACTTTAAACAAGGTTGTTTTGCCGCTGCCATTGGGCCCAATCAACCCGATAAAGTCCAGTTCCTGCACCGAGAGGTTGATATCTTCTAGCACTGGTTCATGGTCGTAGCCTGCCCAGAGGTGCTGAATCGAAATCACCTCTGGTCGCATGTCTGTGTTTTTTATGTACGGCATATTACCTTTATTCCTAGTGAAAACTGGTAGTTGGCAGCGGTTGCTTGATTATGTGGTCTGGAGAGTCAGCTTGAGAATGGCGATCGCCCACAGAGAAAATGCACCACCCTGACTCAAAACCCTGGCAAAGGCATGGGAGACTTGACGCAAGTTATTCAACCAATCGGGTGATAGCGGATCGATGAGTAACATTTCCCCACCTATTTCCTTGGCGATCGTCTGTGCTGCTTGCTTGCTAAACTGCGGTTCCGCAAAAACTACCTTGATGTTCTGTTTCTTTGCCTTGGTAATCAGTGTTGCCAGTTCAGCGGCACTTGGTTCCTGCCCGCCAACCTCAATAGGTATCATTTCTAATCCGTAATCACGGGCGAAGTAACCCCACCCCGGATGAAAGACGATAAATTTGCGGTTTTTCACATCCTGTAAATTTTTGCGAATGTCAGCATCTAGCTCATTGATATCAGCGATGAAGCGTTCTAGGTTTGCCTGATACGCTCGCTGGTGCTTGGCATCTAACTTCACAAGCCCAGCATAGATTGTATGCGCTTGCGCTTTCACTAACTGCGGCGATAGCCAGATATGGGGATCGAGGTTTTCGCCCTCACCAGCGTGAAGTCTTTCTCCTACCTCTTGATAGCTTGATGGCATCGGCAACCGCTTGATTCCCTGTGTCGTATCCACAATCAGCATTTTAGGATTTGCTGCCTTGATTTTGTCAATCCAGGCTTCTTCGAAGTCAATGCGGATACGCATGTAAGCTTTGGCACGGCTAAGAGCCTTGAGTTGTTCTGGTTTTGGCTCGAATGTATGGGGTTCGGCTCCTGGTGGAACCATCACGTTTACAGTCACATAACCGTTCCCAATACGCTCGACAAAGTACTTCTGCGGTGGGATGCTGACCATAATTTGCAGCTTGTCGCTCTTAGATGTAGGTGTAGGTGTTGAACTCTGGCGACATCCAACTAGTGGTATCATTCCACATATAAGCATCACCATGACGACGTATAAACGATTGACCATCCGTCGCCACCTCCGTTTTTTAAAGCTATTTTTAATAGACAGCGAATAAAAGAGATATAGCCATCCCATGTGTGGATTTTGGATGCAAGGATTAGCTCCACCGATCAATTAAGTAAGCTATTGATATGCAAAGCTTGCAATCAGCAGCTTGCTGATGATAACGACCACTAGATTTTCACCTGCCTGTGCAGGGCATATTGTATAGGTTTATAGATAGTTGCTTCCAAAGATTATGTAATTTGCCTCTGAGACAATGATAGTCATTGTTAGAATATTAGAAGTATTTTTATAAAAATACGTAACTCTAGGGTCTGTTTTCAAACCGATCGTGACGCCATTCTAGATTTTGGCAGCCCTCATTGCCCCCCTTAGAAAGTACCAGACGCGAAATTATCCTGCCCTAACGCCTACGGCTTAAGCCTTTTTTAAGGATAGAGTTATTTTAATCAGAGAATTGCTCAGCTAAATCAACTAATTAATTCTGATTTAGTTATTAGTGGTAAATATTACATATCAATCTGTTTTTTCTGATAAAATATGAATAGATGAACATATGTTTTATTGACTGCCATCAGCTAAGTAATTGGCGGTGCAAGATCAAGATTAAAGCACTTAAAAGCTCGTAAAAAAATTAATCACTTGCAGACGAATTTACGAGGTCAATATATGGATTTAAGTATTCAGGGAAAAATTATCGCCCTTTGGGCTGTGTTTTTATTTGGAATCGTTTTTCACAGCCAATTGGCTTTTATGCCCGTGTTGTATGGTGAAGATGTTGCCATGCCTGGCTACAAAGGCAAAATGCCGATATCGCATCCTTGGTTGATGTTAGGCTTTTTTGCAATACCAATGATTGCAATTCTCGGAACAGTATTTTTCAACTCACATCCATACAGAGTCATCCACTTTGGTGTGACAGCGTTTTACACCTTAATGAATTTTTTGCACGCTGCTATGGATCTGACGGTGAGACCGATTGAGTGGTATCAAATAGCGTTGATGGTACTGGTGTTTGTCAATGGTATTTTCTTGAATATCCTTGCATATCAATGGATGCAATGAAGTGTGAAGTTTTTTTCGATTAGAACCGCCTTCATCCTATCCTCTGGGTGGTTGTAACTTTTTTTGACCAAAGTGGTTCGCGATCGCCATCCTTTAACAAGATAAAAGTAACGAAGTCAAAGAACCTGAAAGTTTACCTAGTGGCAAAAAAAATACCACTTAAGGAGGATGTCCTATGGCAACCTACGTTATCCTAAGTCGGTTTTCCTCTGAAGCCTTCAAAGATCCTAAAGAATTTCAGCAATTAGCCGCTACAGTCTCTGAAAAAATTAAGAGTGAGTGTCCAGGGGTGACTTGGAAGGATAGTTACGCAACGATGGGGCGTTTCGATGTTGTTGATATTGTTGAGTCAGATGATGTCAAGCAAGTTGAGAAAGCTGCCATGATTATTCACGGTTACGGACATTCAACAACCGAAACATTAGTTGCAACACCTTGGAAAGAATTCTTGGCAATGCTTTAGAGTTTTCACTGCTTTGATTGTCAAATTCTTGGTCAAGCTAAATAAAACAATAGCATGGCGTTTGTTCGCGAGCCAATATCATCGTCTTGGTGCGATCGCTGCTAGTGTCAATTCCTCCAGTAAGCGTACGTTCTCATCTACTTGAGCCTTGCTTTCCATACCGATAACGAAGGCGTCCACGGGTACTGCTAGTTGATAGCGAATGGCCGATTTGGGGTCATACCCAAGTAGACCTTCTCCCATCACCTTCATAGCGTATGTACCCTTGCCAGTATTTTTCATTTGTTGAATTACCGGGATAATTTCACTCGGTTTACCTTCCATGTGCAAACCTTGAGAATTAATGCGAACCAAGACAACATCAACCCAAGGCTCGCGCGCTGCCGTGCAAAGTGCCCCGTAGTCATGGTTTGAGCACCCAACCGCCCGTACAATTCCCCGCTCCTTTGCATCCGATAGCACATCCATCACAGAGCGCAGTTTGAGATGCCAGTGCTTGTCCATCATGCAGTGCAGCAGTACGATATCTAAATAATCTGTACCCAACTCCTTACGAAAACGGTTGAGGTCAGACTTCATCTGATTGGGGTTTTTTGCCCCTGTCTTAGTCGTAATCACAACTTTCTCTCGCGGGATGCGCTTGAGTGCTTCGCGGATGTGCGGATGAGTTCCGTATGAGTCAGCGGAGTCAATAAAGGTAATTCCCTGTTCATAAGCATAAACAAGCAAATCGGCTAGCCCATGCAATCCTAAGTTACGCGTCTGGCGACTGGTGTGTCCCCATGCATTTGTTCCCGTGCCAATGCACAACTTGGAGACTTCGATACCTGTATTTCCCAGTAACACACGCTGCATAAAATACCTCTTTTACTTTCTTTGCAGTTAATAAAGATGACTTTCTGCTGCTGCGATACTTTCTTGTGCAGCGTTCTCTAGAGTTATCATGGCATCTTTGAGTTTAATAGCTGGTCTTATTAAGAAAAAGTCCTGATATGGATAAAAAACAAGTTGTGCTTTCATCCCGTAATCTTGGAGCAGGCGGCGTGCTACATCGGATTCAGCATCTAGAGAAGGTTCTTTGCTGAAGCTAGCTGGAAAACAATTATTTCCTTTTTGACAGTCAAGTCGGGCTTGCAAGCCAAGTTTATAATGGTCTAACGCATTTCGTAAATGCCAAACAACCTGTCCTTCTTGTATGATTTGTGGCTGGTTTGTGAAATCAGAGAATTGCTTTTCTAATTTATTCAATCGTTCGGAATATTTGGGAATATCAAAACTTGTTAACGGTTTATCGTTGCTAAATTTCCTGAACTCTGCCACCAATATTTTTAATTGGGCAAAAAAATTATCTGCCGCCTTAATCTTTTGTTGGCAACTGTTATAGTTAGCGAGCAATTCCTGAGAACCTAAAATCGGAATTTTAGACAAAATCACGATATTATTTGCCTCATCCAACTTTCGCTTATAAGCTTCTAGCGTTTTCAGATCTGACAATTTCTCAGCCTGACAAGCTTCACCTAACAACGCCTGAACTCGCTCTTGTTCATTTTTGAGTTGAAACCAGCCAAACACTGCACCCGTGATAGTGGTAACTACTAAAATCAATGCCACCAATCCCACATTATGTGGTTGTTTAGGTTCTTCCTTTTGGGGTTTTGGCGGAACTTTTACCTCTACACTAGTCATTGTTGAACCCCACCCTGATATTAAAAATAATTACAATTGTGATTGTCACTGGCTCTCACTCTCATACCTGAAAAAATGCAATTCTTCAGATCTGGGAGCAGTTGCAACAACCCCGAGCCAAGCCCACTACCCTTGTTACTAGGTTCAACCTGGTGGCGCGAAATCTGGCTTTCCTGATTCGACTTACTGTCTTGGTGTCTATGTGGTGAAAGAATTTTATTTAACCACCAAGACACTAAGACAGGAAGAAAGTTTATGGATTGTTTTACTAAAAGACTATGTTGTAAACTTGCTGTGTTGCTGAATTATGAGTTTAGGTAGCGGCGAGATTTAGTTCCTCTGTGTTAACTTGGTGTTGCGTTTCTCGATAGTGAGCATCTAACCAACAACGTGGCAGGGATTCACCAGAAGGAAATACCATTTCCTTTTTCAGATAAGAAGCGGGTTCTTGCATCTCTTCACCAAAATGATCGATTCCTGTCACTTCTTGAACGCAGGGGTTGAAGAGTTGATCTAAGGTCAGAATTTCGATTAAATCTCCCGATGGTTTATGCATCAAAAACATAGCAATTCTCCTATGTCAAATGCTGCTAACTAAATGCTACAACGAACCTCATCTAGCGTCTCATCTGTGAAATAGTTCGCAAAAATCAGATACATCACATTCATTGATTTGAATGGGGAGAAAGACGTTGCATGTAAGGTCTCTATAATCCAACTAATTATGGACTAATGCGGGCTGTTGATGACCATTCTCGTTCGTGTTTGCGTGTTGAGAATTTTCCTGAGGTAAAAGAGCATTTTCTAGCACTTGCTCAATGCGATCGCAAAATATGAATTCCATTTCTTTGCGAACTTCTTCTGGTACATCCACTAAATCTTTGGCATTCTGCTGCGGTAGCAATATGCGTTTGATACCAACTCGCCGAGCTGCCAACACCTTTTCACGCACGCCGCCAATGGGCAAGACTTCACCACTGAGGTTAATTTCCCCTGTCATGGCTGTATCTGTCCGCACCGCTCGCTTGGTTAATAAGGAAGTAATTGCTGTCACCATTGTTACTCCTGCGGATGGACCATCTTTGGGTACGGCACCTGCTGGGACGTGGATGTGTAAACCGTTGCCTCTAAACATACGTGTATCAATACCCCAAGACGCCGCGTTTGCCCAGACGTAGGAATAAGCAATATGCGCCGACTCTTCCATAATCTCACCCAGTTGTCCGGTCAGAACTAGTTCTTTACCCTGAGGTAACTGCACCGCCTCCACAAACAAAACTTCTCCACCGGCAAGAGTCCATGCTAGACCGGTAGCAACACCTGGTTTCGGTGTTTTCCGCATTTCATCCCGTAAAAATATTTTCGGTCCAAGCAATTCTTCCAGTTGTTCTGGATGAATCTGCATTGGCTCAGTTTTCCCGTCAGCATAACGGACTGCAACTTTCCGGCAGATAGCGCCTAATTGTTGCTCTAATCGGCGGACTCCAGCCTCGCGAGTGTAGTATTCAATTACTAAGCGCAGGGTTTGCGGTGGTATCTGTACTGCATCGTTAGGGAGTCCGGATTTTTCTAGCTGACGAGGTAGGAGGTATTTTTGGGCGATCGCCAGTTTTTCTTCTTCGGAGTAACCTGATAGCTCGATAATTTCCAAGCGATCTAGTAAAGGTGCAGGAACTTTCGACAAGTCGTTAGCAGTACCGATAAAGAAGACTTGGGAGAGGTCAAAATCTAAATCCAGATATAAATCTCGGAAGCAGTAATTTTGCTGTGGATCGAGTATTTCTAGCAATACTGAAGCCGGATCGCCGCGATAGTCCATCCCGACTTTATCCAATTCATCTAGCATAATGACTGGATTCTTCACCCCAGAGCGATGCAGCGCCTGCACGATCCGACCTGGCATTGCTCCGATATAAGTGCGGCGATGACCTCGCAACTCCGCTTCATCTCGCAATCCACCCAAACTCACTCGCTCAAACGGACGCCCCAAAGCACGGGCAATAGAACGACCGAGACTAGTTTTACCTACCCCTGGCGGACCGACGAAGCAAAGGACTGTGCCGACAGTGTAGTGT
>JANZYY010000223.1 GCA_026419705.1 Fischerella sp. | reverse complement strand
GTGTATAAGAGACAGGTCCTAGCTCTGGTGCAATCACATGCACAATACCCTGATTTCCAGAACCAATGTTGTAGAAGGTAATGCCATTTTCTTGACAATTCTGCTCTAGCGCCTGCATCATCTCTTCTGCCAGAGTATCAGCAAACGGACGTGCCTGATTTGTTGTCGGTACGATATGATCTACCGTAGCGACTGTCCGCTCTGGAAACAATACTTTTAAACCCCGCTCCCTCAGCATAGCAAAGGCTTGGGGACTGGTAACTTCATGGATCAGGTGTAGCCCAATTAATAGTTGCGTTTGTCCGGAAGGAAGTGTACCAACAGTGTGTAAGTCCCAAACTTTATCAAATAGCGTACCTTTGCTCATACTTGAATTTGTTTTAAGCTGTCGCATTTTTTAGATGGTATCAAATAAAGTGAATTAGTTACCCCTAAGCCGGCTATAGCGAGAGCTTTTTGTTACCCATAATCTTCACAATAGAAAAGCTTGCTAGTCATGTCCAGTATATTTTGGTTACTTCACTACCGTCGTTACCACTAGAAAATAGGACAAGACCTCGACGGGCAATTATTAAATGGAAACAGGTATAGGTTTGCGTAAAACAGTAGCGACTTAAAATGTACGCCTGTAGTGAAGGTAAGCGCACCAGAGGTGTAGGGTGTTGGCGGAAATTTTTCGCTATATACCTAAATTTCTACCTAAAGGCCTATTCTCTATATCATAAAATGACAATTTCTGTAGTCAAATTAACGACATTTTAATAAAAAATAGCATACACTAGGGGATATAAGTCTCCTCTTAAAAATAAAACTGAAGAGGGCATATAGGATATCAACGTGCAAGGAGGTAATTCCTATGCAAACAGTCCAGGGATCAACAGAGTTAGAATATGCCTTTCTGTTTACTCTTAGAAAGGTAAATTCTATCACCACAGCAGGTTTCAAGCCATTTTTTGATAATCTACCTGTTGATCCTTACATTAAAGGCAAATATCGCTTCAGAAGATTATCACGTTTTATAGTTTCTGGAGATAAATTAATTAAACTCCCTCATGGTTATCTGTTTCAAAGCAGAGAATATAATCCTTTACTGGGTGATATTAAAAGAGAGTTTGCAGAATTAGAGGATGCACTCATAGAACTGGACATATTTAAAAATCTAGTTTTAGCATTTAGCGATTCCTGTAAACTGCACCCAGAAGCGGAAATAGGAGTGCATCAAATCAGAACTACTTGTACTCCGGATAATTTTGGCAACCCAGCACCAGAAGGTATTCATAGAGACGGTACTGATTTTATCGGCATTTTCTCAGTTGACAGAAGCAATATTCAAGGTGGAGAAACACATTTGTATACTGCCAAAAAGGAAAAGCCTGTTTTCAACAAAATTCTGAATCCGGGAGAACTACTATTAATCAACGACCATAAATTCTTTCACTACACTACTCCTATTAAACCAGTAAGTGATGATCTAGGTACAAGAGATGTGTTTGTGCTGACTTCTCCAAGTTTGCTTTCGGATTAGATAGTAGTTAGTGGTTAGTGGTTAGTAGTTAGTAGTTGTAGAGACGTGCCATGACACCTCTCTACATTAGTTAGTGGTTAGTAGTTAGTAGTAAAAAACTACCAACTAACTACTATCTACTAACTACTATCTAAATTAATTGACGGTAAATATTTGACAATCTACAAGATATGGGGAATTGAAAGCTGTCATTTCCCCAGCTTTTTTACCCGGAATTGGAAACAATCTTGCTGATAGGGGTTTATCTAGCTTGATGGCGAGAGTCGCCATATCAATTAATATGGCTGCAATCTTTTCTATTGCGATATCACCAGGAATAGGTACTGTATCAAGTCCACAACCGCAAACTGCTGAATACAATAGTAAGTTAGTAATATCATAAGTCTGTTCGTTAGCTCTTGCTGCTAAACCAATATCTTCGCAAACAGGAAGCATCAAACCAGAATAACCACATATTTTGACTGGTACATTTTTCAAAACACGAGTCAGCATCCCAGAAATTGTCAGTGTTCCTAGATACCCAAACTTACCACCCATGAGTTTTTCATAAGCGAAAGCAATACTTTCTTTTTGATCCAAAGGTGATGTCAGTGATGTGTCAATACCTTTGTATATAATTGCAAATTTGGCAGATATTTTTTCAGCTATATCCGCTACTTGTTTTAATTCTTCTGCTAAGAGAATTCGGAGATTTGCTTCTGCTGCTTGAATATCACGATCAGCTAGAGAAAAGGCTTTCATCACTAACTCACTGCACTCTACACCTATTGCAAAAGATGTATCGCCTTCATGATATGCAGTCGGGAAAAATGGTATACTTGGCTGGCAATTTGCCCAAGCACAAAAGCGAAAGTTACCATAACCATTTTCAGTTTCTTGGGAAATGCGTTTAATCACTTTTGCAGATTCCCAAGCGGTTTCAAAGTTTATGCCAGTTTCTCTGTCTCCAATTTTGCTGGAAGAATAAATTACAGAAGTATTTTTGTTAATATCTGGGATAATTGCTATAGTTTTCGCTTGGCTCGCATAACCAATGTTGAAAAAGCTGACATTAAGCTCGTGGCAGAGTTGATCTAGAGTTTGAATTTCATCAACTATTTCGGGTGTAGACAAGCCTTGCAAATATTCTTCCCAGGAATTGGTAGCAATTCTGGTTGTTTGAACTTCGTATCCGTATTGCTCAAAAAAATTCTTTGCTTCTTGATTAAAATCAGCAGCTTGTTTAATTTTGTCTCTTTCTCTAGGGGTTTGCAATGATATACCTGTTGTAATAGTTCTAATTTTCATACTGAATAAGCATCCAATAATTTCTTAGTTGGCGCAAATATATAAAAAGGTTCAGAAGCAGCCGTTTATGAGAGAGCGCTTTCGTTAGCTTATAAATTTTCTTTGTGTCTTTGTGCTTACCTTGCGGTCAGCCGCTGAGCGTCTATGTGGTTCAAAAATCAATTTTATTAACCACCAAGACACTAAGACACCAAGTTCAATCACAATCAAATTGGAGTTTTTTAATCCACCTTTACAGGACTACTTATAAATCTATACTGACATATATTCAGAAAATAGTCTGGCTAAAAATCAGCGCGATAGCCAAATTAAATATAAAATTTTCTGAGGATACGCTAGCGTTAATTTAAAATGTCTGGGCGCGTTAAGCTCACGCCTATTGCACCCTACTAGCAAATGATGGTAACAAGCTTGAAATTAAATCTTGAGTGTTGCTAAACCTAAGTAGCGGATACCAATTGGGGAGATTTGAAAACGACAAGGGAGAATTTCTAAACCGAGGGATAATGCCTGTCGCAATAATTTGCCATATACAGGATCGGCACTATCACCAGGGGCAAATTCATCACAATCACCCCTATTGATAAAGTAAATTATTACCGCACGATTTTGAGGTATTAGTGCCATCAATTCCTGCAAGTGTTTTTGTCCTCGTGTTGTTTCTGTATCGGGAAATAGTGCTAATTTGCCTTGTGCCCAAGTGGTATTTTTTACTTCTAAATATATGGGGCGATTGTTGTCAGTTAATAGCAATGCATTATTTTTGGATGGCGAAGTTTCAGATAAAATAGTAATATTTGGTTCTACTGACGGTGTATTTGATTTTTGAATTATTGCTGTTGGTGAAGATAGAAAAAAATCCACCCGACTTTTTTTATCTTGTCCATAGACTACTTCACCACGAATTTGGCTATACTTACCCAGCTGAGGGAAAAGATTTTTTTCTAAAGCTAACTTTACGATCCGATTTGGTAAGGCGGTATTGACACCTACCCAAGTCGGTTCGTTATCATGCAATTGAATCATTTCCCAGGTGTAAGCCAATTTGCGGTTAGGATTATCACTTTTGGAAAGTTGCACTGGATTACCTGGAATACAAACTCCTGTCATTGGCCCAGTATTCGGACAATGCGCTGTTACTATCTCTCCAGATGCAAGTTCAACATCAGCAAAAAAGCGCTTGTAGCGTCTTAGCAGGATACCAGGATATAAGGGTGGGTAACGGTAAAGATAGTCATTTGTCATTTGTCATTTGTTAGTAGTTAGTAGTTAGTAGTTAGTGGTTAGTAGTCATTGGTCATTTGTTACTGGTTCTTTCCCTTGCTCCACATCTCCCCATCTCCCCACCCTAAAATAAGGAATGAATCAACCTTAGGCTGGAGTTTAAAGTATAAAGGATGAAGTGAGTTGTTTTCATGTTCTTCTGCCTTTTGTGTTTAAGCAAACGCCATGAATGATGATTTTTACAATAGTGGATTGGAAAGAGCCAGGCAAAAAGACTATGCTGGAGCTATTGAGGAATTTACCCGCGCTATACAGAGAAATCCTTATTTTGCCGAAGCTTACTATCAACGGGGTTTAGCATACTATGATATCGGAGAAATTCTCCAAGCTGTTTCTGACTACACCGAAGCCCTGAAGCTGAATCCCGAAAGTTTTGAGGCTTATTATTGTCGGGCGTTAGCGCGAGTAGCGCTGAAGAATCTACCAGGTGGGCTTGCAGACGTGGATAAAGCTATTCGTCTCAATCCCGATTATGCTGCTGCTTATAATTTACGAGGAATTATACGCCGCAAACAGGGGTACATTTATGAGGCGATCGCTAATTTTAAAAAGGCGGCGGAACTATATCTACAGCAAAAGGATAAGGAAAACTGTCGGCTCTGTTTAGAAAAGATTAAACAACTGCAACCAAAAGAAAACCCTGCTGTGGCCCCCCCAGCAACTTCCCCAGCTGCGCCCATAATGTCACCCCAGGATTATTTTACCCAGTTATTGGCAAAGGCAGAAAAGGGAGATACTCGCCAAGCATTGGAAGATTTAAACTGGGCGTTGCAAGTTGATCCGCAGGATGCACAAGCTTATTGCTGTCGTGGAGTGGTGCGTTGCAAACTAGGTAATTATCGGGAAGCGATCGCAGATTTTAACCAAGCACTACAACTGAATTTTCAAGATGCGATTGTCTATCGCAACCGGGGAAAGGCCCGTTTTCAACTAGGAGATCATCAAGGAGCGATCGCCGATCTTAATAAAGCACTGCAACTTCAACCAGAGGATGCACTCATTTATATTGCCAGAGGAAACGTTTATCGGGTAATGGGTAATTATCTCGGCGCTGTACAAGATTATACCAAAGCGCTGCAAATTAATCCTGATGATGCTCAAGCCTACTACAATCGCGGTCTTGCTTACACTTGCTTAGAAGAAATGCAACGTGCCTTTGCGGATTATCAGCAGGCAGCAAGTATTTTTTGTGAAAAAGAAGACTGGGGAAATTACCAACAAGTCATAGATAGTCTCAAAAAAATCCAAACTCCTAGTTCTGAATCTATACAAGCAAGGTATATCCTGCTACGACAGCGTTTATTAAGACTGGTTGGTGGCTACTGGGAAATCGCCCAACGACTGATCGAGCAGGCGAAAAGATACCATCCTGGGATGTCAGAGGAATGGTATGTGGAAAAAGTGATTGATGATTTAGAACGCGATCGCGGTAGATAAATCTACAAGGTTGGGAATGGGGAACAGATTAAACAAGTAAGTTTTTAGTAGAGAAGAATAAATTATGAGTGCTTTAACTTTACAGTTACCTCCTCAAAGAGTGGAAGATATCAATTTATGAAAGACTCTTCATCTTTATTTACGATTTTGATTCTCTTTTTTCACCGGAAAAGTGCATAAGTTGATTGTAGGAACACCTAATAGTAACCAAGTCGATTTCTGAGAAACGTTAGAACGCTTAAAAGTGAATGGCATTAAGCTAAGCTGAAGCTTTTAGATAGTAAAGTTTAGAACAAGAGGTGTGTAGCGACTCCTGGTGGAAATTCTTTCCAAGTTCTTGGCATTTACTATTTAAAGTTAAATCAACAAATGAGATTTGAATTCAAAGTGTTTGCGTCTTATCTCAGTGCTATTCGGCTCACAAGTATTAGCGTACACCATGAAAGAGCTTGTTACAACACTTAATTGTGCAAAGGAGAATCATATGTCAAAGAGTACAGATGAACAGTTTTTAGATGCTGTCAAGCAAGTAGCATTACCTAGCTGCCAAAAAAAATCACTAATGCAGCGATATCTGCAAAATCCCTTTTCGATCGCATGGTCAAAGTTTACGACCTTAATTAAACCTGTCCGCACTCACCAAGCAGAAGTGTTGGAAGACGCTCAAACCAAGGAAGACAGATCGTACACCCAAGAGCAATATTTGTACCATCCTTTTACAGATCGCATCGATCCATCTCTTTACTATACCATTTTCTATCCTCACCAAAGGTTTTAAGCTTGCATCACCATAAATCAAAAAATGTTAGAAACTTCACTTCTCAGTTCGTCGTTAGAGATGTTGTAGTAGAAGGCTGGTAAAGGTGCTTTGGGCTACTTGTTCAATACAAATACGTTTGCCAGCCTTTCATTTTGCTCAGTTATACCAATTTAAAAAATGATTGCGACAGATGGATTGACAGAACCCGGGCAAGAGACAGTAATTCCTAATCCAAAATCTATAGACGCGCTTTATTCGGCTTCGGTGCAGGGTAATCTAAAATCCAAAATGGTATTATTTCCTATTCTTAATAGACATTTTCCTAATATACATCTCCAGAAATTAATTATGCATTACCCAAAATCTTTGTAGAGACGCGAAATTTCGCGTCTCTACATTATTTTTTTACGCCAAGATCTAATAATTTAGGTTTGCCCTTATTTTTATGCAGTTAGGGTATAGCACTCCTAAGTTTTTCAGCTTGATTATATGAATTAGCAGCTTCTGCTGGCTTTCCCAATTCTTTTAAAATATCTCCCCGGATATCCCAAACATCAGGATCTTGGGGTTGCAAGTCTTTTGCTTTGTCAATGGCAACTAGCGCTTCTTTATAGCGTTTTAATTCTAACAGCGCTAATCCTTTACCTACCCAAGCAGGAGAAAAATCATCTTTTAAAATAATAGTTTGCTCAAAGGCTTTCAAGCCTTCCTCATGGTTTCTTAAGGTTTGTGTTAGTAAAATTCCTTGGTTAAACCAAACTAGATAATCTTGCGGACGGACTTCACTAGCTTGCTTAAAAGCAAATAAGGCTTTGCTAGGTTGTCCTAATAAATTTAGCGCATTGCCTTTACCAATTAAAGCTTCGTAAAAATTACTATCAATTTTCAGTGCTTCTTCATAAGAATTAAGTGCATCTTGCGGACGGTTTAATTTGAGTAATATAGAACCTCGATCTGTCCAAATAATTGGGTTTTTTCGCTTAATTTTAATCAAATCATTGTAAGACCACAGTGCTTCTTCAAAGTAAGACTTCGCAGCTTGTCTTCCTTGTGATTGTTCTATAGCAAAACCTATTTCCTGCCAAATTCTTGGATCGTCTGGTTTAAGTTGCTTTAGCTGTTCCAAATATTCTAATGCTTCTTTTTTTTGACCTAATGCTAATAGAGACAAGCCCTTTCCACTCAACGCTTCAGCACTATCGTTGTCAACAGCAAGTGCTTGTTCATAGGTATCTAGTGCTTCTTGATATCTTTGTTGTTTATATAAAACCTTGCCTTTATTAATGAAGGTTTTGATCAAAATTCTTTTATCTTTAGGCTGAAGAGAAATCGCCTTATTGTAAGATTCCAACGCTGCAGAATCCCGCCCTAAGATAAACAGCGCATCTCCTCTTCCTCTCCAAGCTTCGGCTGAGTTTGGTTGAATTTCTTTCAGGTGATTAAACTGATCGAGAGCTGCTTCTGCCCGGTGTTCATCAAGTAAACTATTACCTTGATAGGAATAATATAAAGGTCGCAAAAATGGATGAAAGTTTTCTACACCAACTAATATAATTGCTAATGATGCCAGTACAACTGGTATATGCCAAGGTTTGACTACTCGTAACTTAGTTAGCAGTTGTCGAGTATTAAATGTATGAATAAATGGATAATAAGTTGGTGGTTGAGTTGGTGCCGAGCTAACTTTAGTATTATTTAAATCTTCAAACACACGATCTACAGAGTGGTAGCGACGTTCAGGACTGGTATAGACC
>JANZYY010000222.1 GCA_026419705.1 Fischerella sp. | reverse complement strand
CGCCCGTACAGTGGTTGGTGGTTAGTAGTTGGTAGTTAGTAGTTAATAGTTAGTAGGACAACTAACCACTACCCACTATCCACTAACCACTAACTATTAGCAATTGGTAACCAAACAATAAAAGTAGTTCCTGGTGTTTGAGGTGATGTAATTTTTGAATTTAAAGCAGGGCTGAAAACTTCGATTTTTCCATGCATTTGCTCTATTAGCTGTTTAGCTATAGATAGCCCTAATCCTGTACCTGGAATTTCAGTTTGAGCTTGTATACCCCGGTAACGTCGTTCACCCAGATGTTCTAAATCTTGGGGTGGAATTCCAGGGCCTGTATCGCTAATGGCTACTCCTTGAAAATTATCTTTTTGTTGACCCACTTGGATCAATATCTTACCGCCTGCAGGAGTGTATTTCAGTGCATTATCAATAATGTTGCTCAACACTTCTGTTAACGCCTTGGGGTTAGCGTGTACTAACGGCAAATTGGGTGGAATTTCAGCTATCAGTTCTAGATTTCGCTCTTGAGCTATTGCTTGTGCAGAAACTAATAAGGGTTGCAATACATCAACTAGATAGCAATCAGCTTCTTTCTCACCCGTTCCTGGCAATAACAGTATCGGTTGGGAGTCTTTTTCTACAGTTGCTTCTACAAATACTTCCTTCTGTTGTGGTAATTTTAGAGAGGCTAAATCTTGTGGTTGGAAGTCAACAACTTCATCAAAATTTTTCAATAATTCTTGCAGGCGATCGCTTTCTCGAACAATACTTTCTGCTACCTCGCGGTTGGTATCTCCCGGTCGCAGTCGCTTCATCAAAAGTTTACCAAAAGTCCGCAGTGCTGTTAATGGATTGCGAAATTGATGTAATAGGCTATCTAATAGATCTTGCTGCTTCTCTTGCAAAATTTGTTGTTGATGCAACTGTAACTCTAGCCAGCTGCGACGCTGATCTAAAATGCAAGCGATTGTCAGCGTTTGGGCTATATGTTCTACTTGAGTTCGTTCTTGTTCATTCCATGCCCTGTCTTGTCTTGCTGTCACTAGCAACCCCATCATCATATTTTCATAAATAAGGGGTAAAACAATTTGGTCGCCACCGAGAATGTATTCTTGTTGTGAATGTGAATCGGTCGTATTTTCTGTTTCACGCTGATTTGATCGAGTTGGAAATTCCTCTGCTGCTGTCAAAAATTTCTGGTTAAGTTTTGGCAACGCTAAAGCATTTGTACTTAATAATCCTACTGCTGTCTCTGGATAAACCACCAGCGGAATTAGTTTTGCCTCATTTGCCGGAGCCTCTACCAATTCTTGTGTTAAATATACAACACTCAAAGACGCTCCCAGCCCTTGGACTAACAGCATCATTTGCTCTCGACACAGAGCTATAAATTCCGAACTGGCAGACATTAACATTGTTTCAGCTCTTGTTCGCGATTAAAATCAAAGACAATACAGAATTCACAAAATACGTGGGTTTCATTTTATATGTAACAAAGTTTAACCAAGTTTTGCAATTAAGGTGTCGATCTGGAGAAGGGGTTAGCAAACACCAGAAAAATATTTTTTATTTCCCATTTCCTATTCTCTCTTTTATCGGTACTAGTATACAAGTCTCAATATTGGCAAGATAATTATTTATCTACGTTTAGAGAAATTATGATTGTTGTATCAAAAGTTTAAAAACTGTTGATCTTTTGAACTAGAACTCTTATAATTACGACGGATTTTGTAGCTATCACTACAATCTGTAGCTTTAACAGAGGAGGAAAATTAGGTTGGCAAGGAGACGAAAGCGCAAGAGCCGTCGTCGACAAGAAGGACGGCGTATATTAGAGCATGTGCCCCAATATAGCATTGAAAGCGGTGAAGAGAAACCTGTAACAGCAGCCAGAAAATTTATTCAAGCTGAAGGAATCTTACCACCCGCTTTGCTACTCGTAAAACGCAACGAACACACCACAGACAGATATTTTTGGGCTGAAAAGGGGCTCTTTGGTGCTCAATACGTGGAAGAGAATCATTTCCTATTTCCTAGTCTGAGAACACTAGAAACCACAAACCCGGAGTCTCCAGTTTTGACGGCTCGGTGAATGCTTTAGTGGCAATCCGTGAGGAAGTGAGTGTGGCTTTTGAACACTATATAACTGGCAAAGTGCTAAAGATATTCAAAAATTTAATTATTTTTTCGTTTTCAGCTTATTTGCCAGTAGGCTAGCGGCCTGGTATTGGAAAAATATATCTGAGCAGGATTTGGTTAATCTTGCCCAGATGTACAAGGAAATAGGAATAAGGCTACTCATTTCCCAGCCAAGACTTCACGTCATACAAACTCTGCGGAGAAGTTGATTCTCTGGTAGGATAGCAAACTAAAAATCTTTGTAAAATTGCCAAGCCGCTATGTCAAAAAAATGGCTTTTTCTCCACTGCGATGTATATCTCAGTGGAGAATAGCAAAAAATCAGGGTCATGAACTGTTGTTGTGAAAATTCATTTCCTGAGATAGCAGCTCGGCAGATTATTCGCTAAGCTTGAGGTTTAAGCTTTTCTGTAACTCAATGAGTTCATCACGATGGGCGATCGCAGTAATTTGACAGGGGGAGTGTGAGTCGTTTTTGGTTGCTTCTAACTTTAGTGACACCTTCTCAAGTTTTCCAGCTTTTCTCCAATAGAAAACTCCACTTAAAGGCGATAGCAGCACCGTCCCTACAAATAAGGTGCTTTGGCGAGGAAACAATTGTGACAAAACCAATGACAAAGAAAGTATAGCAGCAGCTGTGATGAGTGTCAAAAAAGCAGCTAAAAACTTGCTGGGACGAACATAACCTTCAAACGTCACTTGATTTTGTTCTGGGTCTACCGCTGCCACTCGGTAAGACCGCGCTCGGAAATACTCCCTTAATTGAGTCATTAAAGTAGCTTCATCTTGTTCAGATATCAGTTGTGCTATTTCTGTACGATCTTTAGTAGAAGCACGGATAAAGAAAAATAACCCAACCGATAATAACAAAGTCAGCAATAAAGTGGATGACGCAATGGCAGTATCCATAAGTTAAGTTGTTACTTTTTCATTGGAGGTGACTTATTCATTATCAATTATTCGTTAATTTATCCTCCTGTTTATGTACTGTTGCCACAAACGGGCTAAATCCTGTGCTTGTGGAATCCACTCTGAGGAAACTTGGTACATCCGTCGGGGACGTCCGCGTCCTTCGAGTTTCTTCCAATACCCTGTGATTGCCTTATAGTCTTCAAGAAACTTGATCGCACTGTAAAGTACGGTATCTGAAAGCCGATAGGTAGGGTATTCGGTTTCCAAACGTTGGATTAACTCGGTTCCGTAAGACTCCCCTTGTAACAAAACGTACAAAATATAACAAACTGCTAGTTCTTGACAAAGGTAAGTTGGCGGAGGATTCTCAAAAAATTGATATATATCCTCAAGTTTCATGGTTGGTGAAGGATGGCTAAAAAATGCCCTAAGGTTAAGCCGACAATCCATTTAGTGAGTATATAATGCTACTCCCTATGTTGGTAAGTATATAAAGCTACTTAGGCTGGACTGGCAAAGCGCAAATAATAAACAATAACCCAAGCTCTTTAGTCGTGGGATGACGCTTCCAGCACCGGAAGTGAATTCTGGTGACAGCGTCTCATCAATGCGCCAGCTTTGGAGATGCAAAAACATGCATTCCTACCCCAAGCTCTAGGCAGTGCGGTGAGGAGCAAACAGATAACAGCTTGACTGTTATCTTTGTGTCAAGTGATGCCGAGCGTGTGAGGACTTGCTTAAGCATAAAATATTGCCTTAGCAATTTTAAAGGTAAAATGCAACTTTTTCTTTAAAACTTAATAAACACTTTTTTTACAGCAATTTTACCGGTGCAAATCTTCAAAAACGAAGATAAATACGATATCTTTTCCCCAGCTCTTGCGTCCGTTGACACATTCAAATCCGCATGGTGTACTGAATTTCCATACATGAAATCCCCAAACAGAATTCGACGATCGGTGTCATAGTAAATTTAATCAAGTTCCCAGCACATAGGTGATCGGTATGCCAGTAGACTCCCACTCATCTTCCTCTCGACGTCAAGAAATAGCCAAAATATTTCGCCTCGTTGGTTGGATCAGCTTTTGGATTCAACTAGTACTTGGCGTAGTTTCTGCAATTATTGTGCTACTATATGCCATTTTTAGCCAAAGACCTGGTAGCCCCAGCAATAATCCAGGTAGTGGATTAGGCGTGTTTTTAGCAGTTTGTGGACTAGTGACCTTGGGTGGAGGTATTTATTTAGCTTTTCGCTACACACGCATTGGTAGACGGCTTTTATCCCCCAATCCCATCAACCACCCCAGCAAACTAGAAACCGTCCAAGTTCTGCGACTAGGACTGATGGTGAATTTAATCGGTATGCTATTGACTCTTTTAGGAGCACAGGCAATCGTTGGTACCTTGGTAGCTAGGTCTATATCTCCCCAGGCGATAACTACACAATTATTTGACCCCAATCGAATCATAAGTGGTCTGGATATGCTGGTAGTGCAAGCAAACACCAACACGGTTTCAGCTCACTTCGCCGGACTTGTGGGGTCAATTTGGCTACTCAATCGCCTTACCCGCTAGGTATGGGAGCGAGAAAGTGGAGGAGTGGGCATTGGGTATTGAAAATAACCACCAATCAACCACCAACTACTAACCACTAACTACTAACTAATGACCAATGACTAAGGAAAATAGGAATTTTCCGAAATCATCTCTCTCAAGCGTGAAGACTAAAACAAGTTACTCAAATAAACATCCTGCTAATGGGTGAAACAAAATGAGCAACAGAAATTTATTGAGAGATTTGGAGGTCTGATACGATGAGAAGATTACAAACATGGAGATTCGGCATACAGTTCCTCTTTAGTAGTGTGATGATCGGACTGTGTACTTTCCAACTTGTCAACGATAAAACGAAGGAGAACCAAACGCTGTACTGGGGTGGTTTAAGCACTGTGTTAGCATATTGGCTACCTTCTCCGGCTGGCTCTCAAGAAGAACCTTTCAACCAGCAAAGAGGAACTTCAGAAACAGAACAATCTTCATAATAATTTAGTCTAATCTCTATCATTGACCAATTTGTAGTGTCTAAATATTAAGGCTATTGATACAAGGAATATAAATATTTGGAAAATGAGCCTTGAAATGCCTAAAATAAATTGCAGTGTGCTAGCCTCGGCTTTGATGCTGGGGCTAAATTTTGGCAGGTAGAAGTTTTTTGGCGTGCAGAAAGCTGAATCTTGCCAAAGTAGCACTTAGGTACAAATATGTTGATGTGTAAATAAGAAGTACTAGGCTAGAAACCGAGAAAAATCCGTGCTGGATATTAAGCAAATACGGGAAAACCCACAATTTGTTCAAGAAAGGTTGAATACTCGTGGTGGTAACTATGATATTCAACCGATTGTAGAGTTGAATAAACAACAACGGGAATTAGAACACAAGCGAAGTCAACTCCAAACACGCAGCAACGAAATTGGTAAACTCGTTGGGCAAAAGATTAAATCGGGTATAAATCCTCAAGATCCGGAAATTCAAGCTTTACGCCATGAAGGCAACTCCATTAAATCTACATTAAGCGAACTGGAACCCCAAGAAAAAGAAATAATCGCAAAAATCCAAGAACTTGTGCTTGCACTTCCGAATTTGCCCAGCGACTCCACACCCATCGGCAAGAATGAAGAAGATAACGTCGAAGTGCGTCGGTGGGGTGATGAGTACATTCCCCAAAACCCAAATATTCTGCCTCACTGGGAAATTGGCGAAAAGTTGGGTATTCTTAACGTAGAACGAGCTGTCAAAGTTGCTCAAAGTCGCTTTGTAGCTTTAATAGGTGCTGGTGCAGCACTAGAGAGGGCATTAATTCAGTTTATGCTCGATCGCCAAATCGCAGCAGGGTATGTAGAAGTTATCCCTCCATTTTTAATTAACAGTGCATCTCTAACAGCAACTGGTCAATTACCCAAGTTTGCGGAAGAAAGCTTCAAATGTGCTGACGATGACTTATGGCTGAGTCCCACAGCAGAGGTACCAGTCACCAACTTCTATCGGGGTGAAATTCTCGCTGCTGAGGAATTACCTATTTACCACTGTGCTTATACTCCTTGTTTTCGTCGTGAAGCAGGAAGTTATGGACGAGATATGCGGGGATTAATTCGCCTGCATCAATTTAATAAAGTAGAATTAGTAAAATTTGTCCACCCTAGCACTTCTTTTGACGAACTGGAAAAATTAGTAAGTGATGCAGAAGCCATCTTGCAGGCGTTAAAATTGCCTTACCGAGTTGTAGAGTTATGTACTGGGGATTTGGGATTTGCCTCTGCCAAAACATATGATCTAGAGGTGTGGCTTCCTTCTTCCGGTAAGTATCGGGAAATTTCCAGCTGTTCCAATTGTGTAGACTTCCAAGCACGACGGGCCGAGATTCGTTTCAAGGAAACGGGGAAGAGGGGTACCCAATTAGTGCATACTCTTAACGGTTCGGGGTTAGCTGTGGGAAGGACAATGGCAGCAATTTTAGAGAATTATCAACAAGAAGATGGCACGGTACGGATACCAGAAGCTTTACAACCTTATTTGGGACGAGAGGTATTGTAATTTTTGGAATTGGTCTAATCTGATTGAGAATAAAAGCAATGGCAAAAAGACATCACCTCTGTCTTAGGAATTAGTGAAAAAGCCCGAAGATATACTGTCTTGTAGACCAATGCTAGACTGGTACTCGTTCTACAATAGAGGAAAATATAGCTAAATCAGTTCACTCACAAGTTTTTTCTATGTCAATTTTAGCGGCGATCGCAGTCTTAGCTGTTCTGATCCTGGTACACGAACTGGGACATTTCATTGCGGCAAGGTCTCAAGGTATTCATGTTAACCGCTTTTCTTTGGGCTTTGGCCCAATTATTTGGAAATACCAAGGGACAGAAACCGAATACGCTGTCCGAGCCTTTCCCTTAGGTGGTTTTGTCGGTTTTCCTGACGACGATCCAGATAGCGATATTCCACCCGATGACCCGAATCTGCTGCGTAACCGTCCAATTTTAGGTCGGGCGATCGTCATCAGCGCAGGAGTGATAGCCAATTTAATCTTTGCCTACTTTCTCCTAGTGGCGCAGGCTAACTTAGTCGGCATAACACAAGTCAACCCCCAGCCAGGAGTTGTCATCCAACAGCTTGCACCAGATGTCAGTTCTGTAGCTTCTCAAGCTGGAATTCAACCGAAGGATATTATACTAGCAGCTAATAACAGAAAATTTGGTACATCTGAAAAAGAAATAGAGAATTTAAGGGAAATCATTAGGAACAATGCAGGTAACCCAATTCAACTAGAAATTGCCCGCGGTGACCAGAAGTTATTTTTAACTGTCACTCCTGAAGCCAAACAAAACGGCGGTAGCATTGGCGTGCAACTTTCTCCCAATGTCAAAGTTGAGCGCCGCCGCACTTCTAACCCAGTGGAAGCCTTGAAGATTGGCGCTTCAGAATTTCAGCGCATTGTCAATCTGACATTTCAAGGTTTCAAGCAATTAATCACCAACTTCGGGGAAACAGCTAACCAAGTAGCAGGGCCAGTCAAAATTGTAGAAATTGGTGCCAGCATTGCCCAAAATGACATAGGCAGTTTATTCTACTTTGGTGCTTTAATTAGCATTAACCTGGCAATTATCAATATTCTGCCTTTACCAGCTTTGGATGGAGGACAACTCGCCTTTCTGCTTATTGAAGGACTGCGCGGTAAACCCTTGCCAACTCGCATTCAAGACGGTGTGATGCAAACTGGCTTGATGCTACTTTTAGGGTTGGGCATTTTTCTGATTGTCAAAGAAACTTCCCAACTAGAGTGGGTGCAAAAATTATTCCAGTAAATCTCTAATTTGTTGTTGGTTGTTGGTTGATTGTTCGTAACAACAAACAACTGCTAACTACTAACTATTAGCCTTCAGAGCAAAGCCTAGAGCTACAAAAACCAAGCCTGCCTATGTAGGCTAAAAGTAATAAAATTATCTACGTAAGCCCACATA
>JANZYY010000021.1 GCA_026419705.1 Fischerella sp. | reverse complement strand
ATGTCCATCACCAACACAAGTAACTGTGCTAGCTAGTGGTTGATGATTAACCCAATCAATGACAAGCTGATTATCTTGAAAGGACGTTCCCACCATTCCATTGTCATGTAAACTAATCGCTTTATAGCCAAGCCAAGCGCATATTTCACCTTCAGTAGTGCGAACACGAATGTTTCCACCATCAACGCTTAATTCTTCAACTGTGTCTTCTTGTATCGGCAATTCAAAGTTTTGACGATGCACCAATCTCTGTTGACTGCTACGGGAAACTTGTACGCCTGTAAAATATTCAATATCTGCTGCTGCATCTTCATAGCTGACATTGGCACTCACGCGCAGACAGCAAATTTCCAAATACGGACTCAGTTGATTTCTCGAAGCGACATCCAATTGCTGCGCTTGCTTACAAGTGATTGGCAATTCTCCTAAAATACTTTTTAGTCGTCGTTTATACCCTGCTTTTGTGCCCGTAACTGTTTCGATAAAAAAACCCCTACTTCTGGCATTACGTGCTTCTGCATTTGGCTCCGTACTGCTTCTTCAATTCCTGCAAGGCTGGTTAGCCTTTCTGGTGACGTGTCTTCGTACAATATTTTAGCGATCGCCTGAATATGTTCTTGAAGTGCTTGCTTTTGTTCTGGAGTCATCGCTAGATAAATACACTCGTCTTACTTATCCTGACTGATTTTCGCCCTCTTTGCAAAAAACTGGGATGCTCCCATTAGTTTTTTTGTTGCAGGGTTTTAGACAAAATTGTTGCAGTTGCAAAAGTCATAAAAGAGGATTAGATGCGTAACAGCTTCGATTAAAAATAATCGTGGGAAGTAGCTGAAATTTAGCATAAATAAATCTTTGTTCATTTTCAGTAAACCGTACTAAGTGAGTGGTTAAGCTTGAGCAAAGTAGCACCTGAATACAAAAATCAATGATATACTTTGGTGTAATTATTATTGTTCTGTCCCAATTAGCTATCCAAATATTAAGCAGTTAATATCTTTTCTCGATCAAGATGCACTCAACTCTCGCTCCTTCCCAAGTGTGGGGAAGACCGCTTAGCCAGGGGATCGACAAAATGTAACTTCACAGAAAATTGCGACAACAAACATAAAATAATATCCTCCTGCTGCTAGTATTTTGCCAATGATTGCGGTTATATTTGTTCCCTAGCCCCATTAAAGCGTTATATCAAATCTGCCTGGATAGTCCCCGAATTTTTAGAAATTTATGGATAATCATTATTATCAAGCCTCCAGTTCTGACCCAAATCGGATCTTTTTGCCGCATCAGTTTATTCATCCTCAACCTTTTCCTTTGTCTGAAGTTCAAGGAGATGATTGGAGTCTAAGAGATTTTCTAGGCACGATCAGGCGGCGATCGCTAGTGGTTGTTGGGGTAGTTATAGTCGTCATGGCCCATGTGGTTTACTCAACCTTGAAGCAGGAACCTGTATATGAAAGCAGTTTTCGAATTTTAGTCGAACCTCTCAACCATGAAAACAAATTGCCGGATCTAGACTCAGGCAAAGATTCAAGTTTGTCCCATCCCGGTCTGGATTACGAAAGTCAAATCCAAGTTCTCAAGAGTCCTGAAATAATAACAGGCATTACCAAAAGATTACAGCCCTTCTATCCAGAGATCAACTATGACTCTTTGATCAATTCTCTGACTATTACTCGTTTAGGTGAAACCAAAATTATTGAAGTTCGCTATCGAAACAGCGATCCCAGGCAGATCAAAGCAGTACTAGATCAAATTGCCAAAGCTTACTTAAGATATAGCCTTGAACAGCGGCAAACGAGCTTGCGTCAGGGATTGCAGTTTGTTGAAGGACAACTGCAATCTATGCAAAGGCGAGTCGATCAGCTCCAAAAAGAACAGCAAATTTTCCGGCAAAAATATAACTTTGTCGATCCAGACTCTCAAGCGCAGCAAGTTGCCAGTCAAGCCGACAGATTATCCTTGAGAAGACAAGACATAGATCAACAGTTAGCGATAGCTCGCAACAATTTAGCCAGTTTGCAGAGAACAGAAGGAGAACTAGCGGCGCTGAACAATGCAACTCTATATCAGCACTTGCTTGGTCAGTTGCGCCAATTGGATGTTCAAATAGCTACAGAATTGACTCGTTTACAAGAAGAAAACCCAGCAGTTCAATCATTGCGACAGAAACGGGAAAGCTTGTTGCCGTTGCTACGTCAAGAAGCACAGCGCTTTATGGATACAAAGCTTGCAGAAGCAGTCACTCAAGTTCAAACATTAGAAGCCCAGAGTCAAGAGCTTGCTAAAGCAGAACAGGCTCTCGAAATTAAGCGCAAGCAAGTGCCAGTATTAACACGTCAGTACACGGAAATACAGCGGAAATTACAGATTGCGACTGAAAGCTTGAATCGTTTTCTGAAAACCCGCGAAACCCTGCAAATTCAAGTAGCGCAGAGTGAACTTCCCTGGCAGCTCATTCAAGCACCCGTTCAACCCACGACCCCTGTTTCTCGAAAGGTTCAACGTAATCTCATCACAGGGTTGATCGTAAGTTTGGTTTTCGGAGTAGGTACAGCCTTGCTAGTGGAAAAAATTGACAACACTTACCATAGCATCCAGGTTTTAAAGAAAAAGGTGAAAGAGCCTTTGTTAGGAACAATACCATTTGAAAAACATCTTCAAGGCAGTCAACATCAGATTTCCATCCCCAAAATTTCTATAGGCAGAATACCGGATTTACTAGCCAAGAACATACCCGATTCAGCTGCAGTCAGCGAGCGCGAATTTGGCAGCTATAGCACCAACTTTTTAGAAGCTTTACGCGTACTTTATACAAATATTCAATTGCTCAGTAGCGATAGCCCAATTCGTTCCCTAGTCATTAGTTCGGCCATGTCAGGAGATGGCAAGTCTACAGTTGCGTTCCACTTAGCGGAGATAGCTTGTGCAATGGGTCAACGAGTACTACTCGTAGATGCCAATTTGCGCCAACCCGTAATCCATAGACTATCGGATTTAAATAACTTCTGGGGATTGAGTAATTTAATTTCTACAAACTTACCTGTGACAGAGGCGATCCGACCAGCCCCTTTTATGAACCAACTTTCCATACTGACTGCTGGTCCCTTACCACCCGATCCGACAAAATTACTCTCCTCAGAAAAAATGAAGTTATTGATGGAAGATTTTCACAATCACTTCGATCTGGTAATTTATGACGCTCCCCCGTTACTGGGACTGGCTGATGCTAGTCTACTTACACCTCATACAAATGGCATTTTGCTAGTAGTAAGGATGGATAAAACAGACTCTTCAGTACTGAAGCGAGCTTTAGATAGCCTCAAAATGTCCCGCATAAACATCTTGGGTATTGTTAGCAATGCTCACAAGCAGAACTTTGGCAGTAATTTTGACTATTAAGTTTGTTTGTTAGAGAACATTAGTTTCAAATTTATTTCATATTTATTAACCCAAGGCTTACACAATTGTCACCACATTTGAGTTTGTAGTCAGCACCAGAACTGACTACAAACCAGGAATTCTCAGTGGAATGTAAGAATAATTACTTGCTTTTTGGCTATTCCCAGTGTAAAAATTCTTCACTAACTTGATGGCATTTTCAAAAAAACTTTAAGTAGTTTTGACTAGTTTGATTTTATAATTTGTTGGAGACTCGGCTAAAGTAAAAAGTTAATTAGTAGGTTAGTAGCAATAAATCAAGGATATGTAATGTAAACCAGCACAAAGCGATGGTGGTTGTCATTATAGGCACTAAAAACAATTTGCATATTTATTTGCCTATTAACAAAGGTAAAGCAATAGACATCTTGTAAAAGTTTCTTTTGCAAAAGGATGATCGAGGGCTCAATTCACATCTTGCACGACTGGAGGCTGCAGCAGCCGCCCACCACCCTCGTTACCAGGTTCAACCTGGCAGGTGAGAATTAGAGCCTCTGACTCTCGCAATCCTAGGAAATAGCCCTTCGGGCAGGGTATGGTGCAAGATTCTCAGCCAAGGGTAAAGGGTGCTTTCATTACTTGAACCCTTGCCTATTCGCAAGAGTGGAACAGTTCCTGTAACAGAGGAAATCCTCCAAAGTTTTGAACTTCCAAAAGAAGTCGCTGCACCCTTACGTAAAATCCCGATCGGGGCGAGAAGCCACTCATCCATCTTATGAAGTCCTCCGGCTACTCTACCTTGAGCAGTGCTGCGTGCGTCTAGATGGGGGAACGGCGATGGTGCTGAAAGTTCGGGAAACAGGAGAATCCCTACCCAAACATGCAACATCTGCGCCTCCCCGATTGGAACGCACTGGTTCACCGCACTGAGCGCGTATACGCCATCTTCTAAGCATCTACCAAACTTCTCTTTACAATGCATTGATTTCCCCCAAATGGAAAGCAGTATAGAGGGCGTTGACAAGAACTCCGCACGCTCCCAAGCTTCTTTTTTCCCGACTTCTGCAAGAAATCTAATGCTTTACGACAGATTGCTACCCCTAGCGATATTTGTTTTGAAAACTTTGTAACTAGTCAATATCCAGAACATTCAATCATGGCGAAATTTTTACTACAACCAGAGCAATAAAAAGCTGAAAGGATATAAAAGCATGAGGCGATTTTTAAAATACATATCTTTATTTTGTTGTAGTTTGCTAATGATATTCTTCCTGGGTCACGCTACAACTTATACAACAGCTCAGGAAGTCGCCCAAACTGCTGCAATTGAAGCGGTGGACATTAGTTCAGATGGAAAGTCCATAGCCAGTGCAACTGCAGATGGTCAGGTGGTGGTAGCAGATGCAGCAACTGGAACACCAACTCAAACCTTATCAGCAGAAGACGAGAATTTACCCATTACCGGGGTTGCCTTCAACCCTAAAAATCCCAAAAAATTGGCAAGTGCTGGTAGGAGTAGCAAAGCTAGAATTTGGGATTTAGCAACAGGAAAAGAAATTAAGCTCCTTCAAGAGCACGAGCATCCAATTAAGACACTTGCCTACAGTCCAGATGGTACTACCGTAGCAACAGCAGGCGAAGATTCTAGAATTTGTCTATGGAATGATTCTGGCGAACTACTCAGATGTTTGAGAGCACATCGTAACTTTGTCAACGCTCTCGCCTTCAGTAAAAATGGGGAGATTTTGGTTAGTGGAGGCGACGACGATCGCGTCATCGTCTCAAACGTCAAAACAGGTCAAGTACTTCAGACTTTACGCGGACACTCTGATAATGTTACCGCAGTCGCGATTAATGCGGATGGAACACTCATAGCTAGTGGAAGTACTGACAAAAGCATCCGAATTTGGGATGCAAAAACCGGCTTACAACTCCAAAATCTGAGCGGTCCAACCGGTCAGATAAAGGCATTAGCTTTTAGCAAGAACGGAAAAACCTTATTTGCTGCCAGTGACAACAAGATTTTTCGATGGAATGTAGCAAATGGTAAACCACTGAGAATCCTTCAGGGAAATAACAGAAAGATTAAAGCGATCGCCATTAGTCCAACAGATGAAAACACCTTAGTCAGTGCAGACGAAGAAGGTGTCGTTCTGTTTGATGTAGCAAAAGAGCAACTGAAAAGAACGATCAAAGTACCCAAGAAACAAAAACAAAACCAACAAGCCCAACGACAAAAAGCTTTAAAAGTAGAAAAGACCAGTCCTTCGTTCAACGAAGCGACTGTTAGTTCTTTCGATCGGACAGTCATTGCAGCTATACAACCACCTCCAGGCGGTCCAATCTTGGTCGTAACAAGCTCCACCAATAAATTTAGCGACTACTACGCCGAGATTTTACGCAATGAAGGACTTAACTACTTCAACGTCAGCGATATTTCAGCAGTTAGTGCAGGAACACTAGCCAACTACGATCTGGTCATCCTTGCAGAAACAACCCTCACCCCGGCACAAGTGACAATTTTTAGCGACTGGGTGAACAGTGGCGGCAATTTAATCGCCATGCGCCCTGACAAGCAGCTTGCTAACTTGCTAGGTCTCACAGATGCAGGGAGCACCCTCTCGAATGGTTACTTGCTCGTGGATACCTCCAAAAATCCTGGCAATGGCATTGTCAACCAGACCATTCAGTTCCACGGTACAGCCGATCGCTACACCCTCAACGGCGCTTCTAGTCTGGCTAACCTTTACACTAATGCAACAACAGCAACTAACAACCCAGCGGTCACACTGCGTAGCGTTGGTAGCAACGGTGGTCAAGCAGCCGCATTTACTTACGACCTAGCCCGTTCCATCGTCTACACCCGCCAAGGTAATACCGCTTGGGCAGGGCAAGAGCGAGATGGTTGTTTACCAATTCGCTCTGATGATATGTTCTACAATGGTCCAAATGATTGTGGTTCCGTTACCTCTTCTGACCAAGACTGGGTAAACCTGGATAAGGTTGCCATTCCCCAAGCTGACGAGCAACAGCGTCTGCTGGCAAACCTGATTCTTAAGATGAACCTAGCTAAGAAACCGCTACCGCGTTTTTGGTATTTCCCGCGCGGCAAAAAAGCTGTTGTACTTATGACAGGTGACGATCATGGAGCCGGACCCAGTAATACCGCTACTCGCTTTGACCGATTCAAATCACAAAGTTCACCTGGTTGTTCAGTAGACGATTGGGAATGTATTCGGGGTACTTCATACATCTATCCCAGCGCTGGTCTGACCAATACCCAAGCAGCCAGCTACAACAACGATGGCTTTGAAATTGCATTACATGTAAATACTGGCTGTAGCGATTATAATGCTTCTTCACTAGATAATGACTACACTCAGCAACTCAGCCAGTTTGCCGCCAAATACACAAGCATACCTGCCCCGGTCACTCAAAGACATCACTGTTTGGTGTGGAGTGACTGGTCCACTGCAGCAGAAGTGGAATTAAGTAAAGGAATACGCCTCGACACCACCTATTACTACTGGCCGCCAAATTGGGTTCAAGACCGTCCAGGATTCTTCACTGGTAGTGGTATGCCAATGCGGTTTGCCAAGACTGACGGTACAATTCTCGATGTTTATGGGGCAGCTACCCAAATGACTGATGAATCAGGACAATCATATCCCTATAACATCAATACTCTCCTCGACCGAGCACTGGGTTCTGAGGGATATTACGGTGTATTTAATGTCAATTCTCATACCGACTCTAACCAGCCAAGCAGCCAAGAAGTATCTGATGCAGTAGTCAACTCTGCCAAAACCCGTGGCGTCCCAGTTATTTCCGCCCGTCAGTTGTTGACCTGGCTAGACGGTCGCAATAGTTCTTCCTTTGATTCGCTGTCATGGAGTAACAATACTCTCAACTTTGGCATTAGCAAAGGTACGGGTGCAAACGGGTTGCAGGCAATGCTGCCCATCCGCTCTGCTAATGGTATTCTCAGCAGCATTACGCGCAATGGTAGCTCAGTTACTTATACAACAGAAGGGATCAAAGGAGTTGAGTATGCTACCTTCCCTGGCGATGCTGGCAACTACGTTGCTGCATACACTCCAGATACCACAGCTCCCACCGTTAGTTCTACATCTCCGGCTAATGGAGCAACCAACGTCAGTGTAGGAGCAACGATCGCAGCAACTTTCAATGAAGCGATCGACCCAGCAACGATTAATGCTAACACCTTTGAACTGCGCGATGGCAGCAATAATCTGGTAGCCGCGACCTTCAGTTATGATGCCACAACTCGCACCGCCAAGCTGAAACCAAACTCCGTATTAGCAGGTAACACAACCTATAATGCTATCCTCAAAGCTGGAACAGTCAAAGATCAAGCTGGAAATGCCCTAGCAGCAGACGTTAGCTGGTCTTTCACTACAGCAGCACCACTTTGCTCTTCGCAGCCGTGTACCATTTGGAGTCCTTCTACAACTCCAGCGAATGCGTCAGTTAACGATCCTAATGCTGTAGAATTAGGTGTGAAATTCCGCTCCGATCTCAACGGCTATTTCACTGGCATCAGGTTTTATAAGGGCAGCGGCAATACAGGTACGCACACAGGCAAACTATGGGATAGCAACGGCAATTTATTAGCAAGTGCCACATTCAGTGGTGAGACTGCCACTGGTTGGCAACAAGTGAACTTTGCTCAACCAGTAGCAATTAATGCTAACACCGTGTACATAGCTTCCTATCACACCACTTCCGGTAGATACGCTATTAACAATAATTACTTTGCCAGTTCTGGAGTTGATAATGGTCCGCTACATGCCCTGCGTGACGGTCAGAGTGGAGGTAACGGTGTTTACAAGTACGGCACTGGCGGCTTCCCAACCGACACATACCAATCTAGCAACTACTGGGTAGATGTAGTTTTCACTACTAATACAGGTTCAGATACAACTCCGCCAACGGTGAGTTCAACAACTCCGACAAGCGGAGCAACAAACGTCAGTACAAATACCACTGTCAAAGCCACCTTTGACGAGGCAATGGACGCGGCAACAATTAACACCAATACCTTCGAGTTGCGCGATGGCAGTAATAACCCAGTCACCGCAACAGTTAGCTATGATGCTGCTAGCCGCACAGCCAGCCTCACACCCAGCAATCCGCTCGCAACTTCCACCACCTACACAGCAACTGTCAAAGGCGGTGCCAACGGAGTCAAAGACCTGGCAGGAAATGCCCTGGGGGCGAACTACACCTGGTCGTTTACAACAACTGCCACATCAGCAATTAGTATCTGGGATGATAGCGCCACGCCGGCGATCGTCACAGACCCAGATACAGCAGCAGTGGAATTGGGAGTGAAATTCCGCTCCGACGTCAACGGTCAAATTACTGGCATCCGTTTTTACAAAGGTCCGCAAAACACCGGTACCCACGTTGCTACTCTCTGGAGCAGCACTGGCACGCAACTAGCACGGGCAACCTTTACCAACGAGACCGCTTCTGGCTGGCAACAGGTGAACTTTACTACTCCTGTGTCCATTACCGCCAACACCGTCTATGTGGCTTCCTACCACACTAATGTTGGCAAGTACTCTGTCACCGAGAATTACTTTACTTCTGCAGTAGATAAACCGCCACTACATGCATTAGCTGACGGTGCCAGCGGTGGTAATGGTGTTTACACCTATACTGCCAACCCCGCTTTCCCCACTTCCTCCTATGCTGCTAGTAACTACTGGGTGGATATTGTATTTAATCCAACACCGTAAGATGTCAATTCATTAGATCGCAACAAATACTGGAGTTAAATTCAACTCCGGTATTTTTTCTGTTTTCCACATGGTGGAAATTAAATTTGTAAATCTAAATTTGCAAATCGACCACAGATACACACAGAACCAGGAACTGGCAATTAGGAATTAAAAATCCTAACACCCAGTATCCAATCATCAATCATGTCTATTTGCGATACTCGTCACCACAGTCACCGATTAAATCATACAAATTTCGTGATTTGCTCGATATGAAATCTATATTATTTAAATCTTCTGTATCGAGAGAGAATTGAAATACTCTCGCGTTATCTGCAATATGTTCCGATATGCCAAGTCTTGTCCCAACAATTACACCTGCTACAGATGGCTTATCCAAGATGTAACGTATTGCTACGTTAGAGATACTGACTTTATGCTTTTCAGCAATTTGCTTGAGAGTAGAAAGTAATTCTTGAAATAAATTCCAGCCGCCCCAAGCGTCTATCATGTTCTTGTATTTTCTGAGGCTAGCAGTATCAAGTTGAAAAGCAGCGGGTTCAGGTTTTCCAAGATATTTTTCTGATAAGAAACCACCGCAAACTGTACCGTAGGTAAAAAGTTTTATATTATTTTCTTGACAAAAACGAATCATGTTTACTTCCGGGCGGCGGTCAATTATGGAAAATTGTACTTGATTAGAAACTATCTTGATATCTGCGTCAGTGATAATTTGCAAATGTTCCGTATCAAAGTTAGTTAAAGCTAAATATTTGATTTTGCCCTCAGTTTGCAGTTCTGTCATGTATTTGAGAGCATCGAGGTAGTTTGTATCTCGATACTCCCACCAATGGAACTGCATCAAATCTAACGAATCAACATTCATTCTTTTTAGGGAGATACTAATATTTTCCTCGACGATTTTTTTAGTCATTTTTCCTGGACGAGGAACCCATTTTGTGAAGGCTTGAATGTTAGATAAAGCCTCTTTAGTACGCTTAGCAATTACTTGACGCCGAAACTCGCCCATCAAGTCTTCTGCTGGATCATAATGATCGGCTAAATCCCATGTAGTAAAGCCCGCATCCATATATTGAAACATACTCTGGATAGCAGCAGTGGGGTTAATGCGTCCATGTGCGCCAGATACTTGCCACATACCGTTTAAGACTCGGCAAATATTTAAATCAGGAGTGAATTGCAGACGGCTTGATACGGGTAAGTTCATTTTCGATAGCTGTTGGTTGTTGTGTGTTGGTGTTGTTTGTTGTGACTCAAAAAAACAACTAATAGACGCAATATCTCAAAAATAGGCGTTGCAGAGACAATTATTTTCTCTTTTCATTGAAAAACTCAATTCTTGGTGTTCTTAGCGTCTTGGTGGTTCATTGTTCATCCCCATGGAATGCAACGCCCACAAATAAAGCTACTTTTAACGCCAACCTTTTTCGGCTTGTTCGAGTACGTAGGCCGCAACGTCTTGTATTTCTTGCTGACTGAGGCGATCTTTGTAGGCAGACATGTTATTTCTACCGTTGGTAACAATAGAGGAAATCCCCTCTATGGAATCGACGCCATATTTTTTTAGTGCTTTCAATTTCAAGTTTTTACCCCGCCGAACAATATTACCACCGTTGATATGACAACCAGCACAATGAACTTGAAAGATTTTTGCACCATTGGCTGTATCTGCAGCCAGTGCTGGCTGGATAAAAGTCATAGTTAACAGAGTCAGTATTAACAATATGAATTTTATAGCGATTTTTGCGTACATGGAAGATAAATCAAGCGATCGCTAAGCACATAGTTGATGCATACATATTCATTATCTTGCACCAATTGCAACTTACCATCTTTCAACCTGGTTCATATAGGTTGAACCCTACTCGTATTCCATTGTGCTACTCGAGACTGCTGTTAGCAGCTTAAATACAGGTATTTTCAGTTTTATGGATCTATGTCTTTGGAAATAAGCTGTTTTTGAATTAGTGATTTTCTATCTAAAGGAAGTACTGCTTCAGAAAAGCATGCGCCACAATAGCAGTGTGGCATAGCCTTCCTATGAATTTCTATCCAAATTAGTTAAATCCAAGCCTATCTAAAAGATGTCTAACAATATCAAAGAGCGAATTAAAACTGACCTCCAACAAGCAAAAGAAACTGGACAATTAAGAGCAGAGCGAATTCGTGAGATTGTCAAATCCGCAGTTTCTCAGGTTATTTCTGAATTTAAAGAAGGCTCCAGTGAACTTCGGACTATTGTTAGAGATGCCATCTCTACTGTAGTTGAGAACTTGCAAGCCAAAGGTAGCGAATTTAAAGAAGAAGTGACGGCTTCAATTGAAGGAGCATTGGAAGCTGTTAATAGTAAACGCCATGAATCTATTGCTAAAACCCAGGCAGAAGTTAAACAATTACAAGCAAAACTAGATGAAGAAGAAAATAAAATTCAACAAGAAGTTGATGGAATTTTAGCAGAAATTCAAGAGACTGGTAGAGAAAAAACTACTGAAACCAAAACTGCTATCGATTCTGCCATCAATGCAATCCAAAATAGCGAAGAAGTAGCTTTATTAAAGAAACGCTACGCCCAATTACAAGCACAACTAGCAATTGTGCGAGCCAATTTGGCTGCACGCTACGGAGGGCGTTCTGAAGAGGTTAAAGATTATCTAGATCAGGCTAAAGACTGGTTGCAAAAAGCTCGACCACAAGCTGAAGAAGTAGTTGTACAGTTACAACAGAAGCACTCCCAGGTCGAAGAAAAGCTTGGTGAGGCCGGTACCTTAATAGCAAGAAAAGAACGTCAGGTACGACAAATCTTGAGGGAGTTATTTTTGTCTGTTGCTGACTGGTTAAAAGAAAAAGAACCGAATGATAAATGATAAAGCAGTTAAATAAAAAATGTTAACTCGCTAATCAGAGGGTGGAGATTATCCACCCTAAAATTATTAAGACTTGATGATCTTTTTCACCACAAAGACACTAACACACCAAGGCAAGTTTATCATTTCAAGACTTGCATCTAAAAGGAGTGGATCGAAACCTTAACTGGACTGTATTGTTTCATATGTTGCTAGTGGCGATCGCCGCTAACAGCCTTGATGCAAAGATCCGGTGTCAGAAACCAATTCCGCTTTTACCAACTAATTATCCCTTCTCTTCCTTAGTCAGAGAAGAGAAGGAATAATTCAAGATTGATTGTGAAGAGACACCGCTGGCTTAATATACCTCTCTTTTCAGTTTTTCTTCGTACTTGGCTACAGCCCAAACACCATGAATAGCGCCGGGAAGCCAAGCCAGAAAAGTAAGTAAAATGTTAATAAACAATGTTGTACTTACTCCATATGTCATGAAAACACCAATAGGAGGTAAAAAGAAAGCGAGGAGATAACGAATTAATTTCATGGTCTTTATACTGCTATTTTGTCTACTTTGTTTCTTTCTGTTTTGTATTTTCGGAAATTAACTAAACTACCAACTCCATCTTAGGAATTATTTTACCTTATTTGCTGCTGTTGCAGACACGCGTCCAGTCTGTTCTGCCAGACACTGATAGTTAGCTGGAGGGTAATTCAGCTTTGGATTTTGTTTCTTCACTGCTTTTCACAGCCAAACTTTTTTCTGCAAAGTAATTGTTAATAAAAGTACTAGACAAGGACAGAACTACAGGACCGAGAAGAAAAGCTAAAATTCCGTGAACGCTGAATCCAGGAACTAAAAATGCTGCGAGTGAGAAGCAAATGCCGTTCACAATTAGTGAAAATGCTCCAAAGGATATCAAGTTCAGTGGTAAGGATAAGGCGGATAGAACTGGCTTCACTGAACCGTTGACTAAGCCAATCGCTAGCGCAGCAATTAAAGCTGTTGGAAAATTAGCAATATCAACGCCAGGAACAACTAAATCAACAATTAATAAGCTTAAAGCTGTAACTAAGGCGGCTAACAAGTTTCCCGTCATTGTTTTCACCTAAAAAGCAGAAATAGAGGTTCTAAAAAAGTTCTGAATACTATCCTCAACTATGTATTAGTATTTAACCTCTCTACCAAGGTAGATTTAGTTTCTGCCATTAGGTTGGTTCTGCAAGGCAATTGGTAATTAATTTTTGAAAATCTAATTAGTTTAGTCTAAACTTTTATTACAAAAAAATTAAATTTTTAGTAAAAATTCTCCTTTATTGATGTTAATTTAACCCATTATTGCACATTTAACTAGATCTGGCACAGCATGCTATAATTAGAAATTGTCTTGAAAGGAACACTTGCAAAACTCTCAACCAGAAAACATAGAAGGAAATAGTTCACAAGCCTAGAAAATTTGTAGTCATTCTTGGCTAATCAAAGGCTTAGTTGCTAACTCATCCAAGCCGACCGCTGCTAATAAATCCGTCCATTTTGTCTGAAGTGTAGGATTTTGCGGATTTTTCTGCCGCATTTCTGCCAGCGTGGTTAGCGCATCGTACCAAAAAGCATTGTTGGCATAAATAGCAACTTGCTGTAGGGGTTGTGCTTTTTGTAGTTGATTAGCTACATTTTGATTGGGTTCTTTTCGCAGAATGACTCCTTCAACATAAATAGGGGCTGATTGCTTTTGGGGGTTGCAGTAGACGTTCAAGAACCAACGGTAGCGTTTGCCTACTTGTAGTGGTGGAACGCGCTGTGGGATAGAAACACCAATCACACCTGCTTGTTCTGGTAAAGCGATCGCCGTATTGTAGACCGAATCTTTTGACTCATCATCCAGCAATATAAACTCAGCCGCATAGCCAGCGCTCTTGTTATAGGGTAGATAAAACCATAACTTCGGATGTTCTTCAGTTGTTAATCCCCAGACATTTGTCACCGAGGCTGGTTGCTCAGTCAATGGTACTAGAGCAGTTAAAGGAGGTTTAACATCTGGACAGCTACCTCGTCTGGCTCCACCAAAGCGGCGACCTCCAGGAGCGGGTCCTGGTGGTAGTTGAGGTAAATTCACACGAATGGGTTCCTGACTAGGTAATTGAGTTGAACTTGCTTGTGTCCCAATCAAAGTAAAACTAGCAAGTAAGCTAGTACTACTGAGGACAATTGCTAAAACCAGTTTCATTGGCTGTAAATTGATATTCATAAACTTTCCCTAATATATTTCTCGTATCAATCTAGTAGTTGCGCCAAATTCTCTCGTTATCTCCTGTGTTTGTGTTCTACCGGTGAGAGCTTGCTTTGTCGCTAGTTTTTGTTTCTGACACCTCACGTCAGCTCATCTTCAGATAATATAAGTACTATTACTATTTTTCGATAATTATACGTTACCTCCTCCTGACGATTGTTGGTTGTGTTGCAAAAAATGACGGTAGTTTGGTAGAAATAAAAATCGTGGCATAATTCCACTCCTGAACCCATTTTGTAAATCAACTCCAAGTCCCCTTTCAAAGGGTGTCACTTTTAGTCTGAAATTATACTTTTATGTGTTCATTGGTACTTGCGCTACCCACTCTCGTACCCAAACCTCGAAGAAATGATGTTGGAGTGGGGTATTGAAGTTGACCATACAACAATATATAGATATTATTCTTTAGAACTAGAAAAACGGTGTAGAGCTTATCCGAAGCCAACTGACGATTCTTGGCGGGTGGCTCGGAGGTATATAAAAGTTAAGGGTGAGTGCAAGTATTTATCAAGTATTTATATTGAGCAGTAGACTCACAAAGCAATACTATTGATTTCATATTGAGTGCTAGCCAAAATAAATAAGGCAGCAATTCGGTATTTTAAGAAAGCTTTAAAATCAAATCACAACTCCACGCCACGAGTAATTACGGTAGATAAAAACGCTGCTTTCCCTTTGGCTTTTGATGAGTTAAAAGCTATCCAACATCTGAAGATAAATACAAAATTACAGCAGATAAAGTATTTAAAATATTTTGGAGCAAGACCATCACTGCAGCAAAAAATTTAGTGAAACCAGCGATGGTATTTAAATCTTTTCACATAGCAAAAATAACACTTATTGGTTATGAAACAATGAACATGATTTGCCAAGGTCAGGTTCAAAAATTGGCAAAAGGGGAGATTGTAGATCTAGTAAAATTTCTTGCAGACATGTTTGGAGTGGTTGCATAAATCAAACCTAATCAAGGGGATTTTCTCACTGCAAATATTTTTGGCAACACAACCGGGAAGAGTGGGGGAAGTAAGGAATAATGAAATCACCGCAACTATTAACCACCAACCACTAACCACTCTCTTGATGATGTCGCTTTGGCAAGCAAACTATGACTTTGGTTCCTAGTCCTATTTGACTTTCTAAAGTAATACTACCTCCATGTAAATCTACGCAAGCTTTCGCGATCGCCAGCCCTAAACCTGTCCCAGAAATTGTGTCAACGTTACTCCCGCGACTGAAGGGTTGAAACAAGTTTTCTTGGTCTTCTGTTGGTATACCTATTCCCCAATCTTGAACGTAAAATATAATCTGCGATTCTTTTCCAATCAGTTGGAATTCTACCTTCCCTCCATTCGGAGAATATTTAATTGCGTTCGACATTAAGTTAGTAAAAATTAGTCGCAAAAGTCCCCGATCGCCCCAAAAACCCTTGCAATTACCAGTACAGTTAAAAATTAATTCATGGCGATCGCTTGCTATTTCTTGCTGTTCTTCTATCAAAGCAGAGAAAAAAGACGACAAATCCAGCAGAGTAGGCTGAAATTTGGCTTTATCTAATTCAAATTGATTCACGACTAACATGTCATCCATCAACTTGGACATATGTCGTGCTTTCTGTTCAATGATTTGCAGAAACTTCTGTTTTTTATGCTCCTCCAGCTGTTCGCCATATTGCTTGAGCGTGGATGCAGCTGCCAGAATAGAAGCTAACGGCGTTCGATACTCGTGGGAAATAGTAGCAACGATTTGCGATTTAAATGTGTTGAGTTGTTTTTCTTTTTGTAGCGCCGCTTGAGTCTGTGCTAGCAATTCCGCTTGTTGAATCGCGATCGCTAGTTGTACTGACACTTCCTGAAGTATTTCTAGTTCATCAGATTGCCACTCTCGCTTGAGAGAAAATTTGTCAGCAATCAAAAAACCCCAAGGCTTTGATCTCGATTCTCCATTGTGACTCAAAGTTATGGGAACTACAAGATTTGTTTCACTATAAAATGCCTGTAGCGAATTGAAGCAGCGATCGCTCAAACCAGCTTCACGTACCTTGGCTGTTACTGGCGGAAAAATCAAAGAATTGCTTTTTTGCTTGTGCCAAGTACTTGTTTGTAACCACCCAGAAGCAGATAAAAAATCACCAGCTACTAACTCGTTTGGTAGTGCAATTTTGGAGTTGGTATTATATTTTTTTGTCTGTAAATGCTCGCTGGAGCAAGCAACCGTCTTAACACCAATTTCTGGGAGCAATTGACATACCATGACGCGATCGCACTTGAGAAGTTGCTGCACTTCTACCACAGCCGTATGCAAAATTTGCTCCAAATCGAGAGACTGACGAATTCGCAGCAACATTGTAGCAATCAGGCGTTGTCGTTCTTGAGTTTTGTTTAGCTGCGTTCGCAGCCAAGATTGCTTGATGGCGTTACGAACTGCCAATTGCAATACATCTGGTTTCACATGTTGCTTAACCAAATAATCCTGGACACCCCTTTTCATCGCTTGCACGGCGACCTCTTCATCACCGCGTCCTGTCAGCATGATCACGGGTATGGGTATCTCAAATTTTTGCCATCCCAGCCGATCGAGAAAGTCCAATCCGCTCATATCAGGCAAGCAAAAATCTAGCAGAATGACATCGCAGCGTGTTTTCTGGCACAAGCTCAGCGCATCCCCTGCCGAGTCTGCCTCTAAAATCTGGTAAGACTGGTGAGGATCTTTTTGGAGAAAACGGCGATAGATTTTCCGATCTGCTGCACAGTCATCAATGATGAGTAGCGTCGAGGCATTCGGCATAGGGATATGGGCCAGAGAAACAAAACTCTTTCCTCAACATTGCCATATATTGCAAAATTATAAAAATAAACTAAAAGAAATGTAAAATAAATCTAACCATTAGTCAGTTGTTGTTTGTTGCTTGTTGGTTGTTAATTGGTCATTTTTGTTAGAAAAAAGGAACTATCAACAAACCACTAACCACCAACCACTAACCAATGTACAGACGTGCAGACGTGCCATGACACGTCTGGTACAACCACCAACCACCAATATCAAACAGGTGGTACATTCACCTCCAACCAGTAGTCTACAAAGGCTTGAATAGTCTTTTGAAGTTCTTGAGTATCCATTGGCTTGATCAGATAGCCATTTGCACCCTTTTGGTAGCACAATTCAATATCCTGGGGGTTGGATGATGTGGTAAAGATAATGATAGGAATTTCCTTGAAACTCTTGTCTTGCTTTAACCGTTCTAGGATGTCACGACCATCAATACCCGGCAAATTCAGGTCAAGCAAAATCACGGAAGGTCGTGGCGCTGTATCTATGTTCTTATAATTCCCTTCTTGATAAAGGTAATCTAAAACTTCATCTCCACTAGTACAGCGATAAATGGGATTTTTGACGGCCATACGCCGCATCAGGCGTTGCAATATCCTAAAATCCTCATTGCTGTCCTCAACAATCAGCAGTGGATCGTTAAGTTTTGTTGTCATCAGCGGTTTTCAGTCGGAAAAAATTTATATTAAATCAAAGTTTTTTTTAAAATATCTTAACCTATTCCAGCGTTAAGTAAAATGTCGATCCTTCACCTACGGTAGACTCAACCCAAATTCGACCGCCGTGACGTTCAATAATCTTCTTGACAATCGCTAGTCCCGCACCTGTTCCACCACCGTATTTTTCCTGAGAGTGGAGCCGCTTGAAGAGTTTGAAGATGGTTTGATAGTGATGGGCTGGAATACCAATACCGTTATCCCTGATGTAGAAAATTGTTGGGGATTGAGTATCGGGGATTAGATATCGGGGATTGGCATTTTTCGTTTGTTCTCCTTGTCCCCAGTCCCCAGTCCCTTCTTTGTCCAGGTAACCAATCTCAACCCATTGTTCAGCCTTGTCGTTGTATTTAAAAGCATTAGCGATTAAATTACTGAAGACTTCGCTAACAAGAACTGGGTCACACTGAATTGTTGGTAAAGGTCTGTGAATACGAATCTCAAAGTTAGTTTGCTGACGGCTAGCATGAAAGACATTTATAACTTGATTGAGCAACTCGTTTAAATCTGTCGCTTGTAGGTGCAGTTCCGCTTGTCCTAGTTGCGATAGGCGCAACAGAGCATTAATTAGAGTTTCCATCCGCACCGACAAAGACACTATCGTCTGCAAGAATTCTATGCCATCCTCATCTAGCATGGGTGCATAGTCTTCTAACAGAATTGTCGAATAATTATAGATGCCCCGCAAAGGTTCTTTGAGGTCGTGGGAAGCAGCATAAGCAAATGAAGCTAGTTCGTAGTTGCTGCGTTCTAATTCCAGGTTAATCTTGGCTAACTCTTCTGCCTTTTTCAACACAATACCAACGATCGCATTTCGCAGGCTCAGGGCGCTGTCAAGTTCACACTCCTTCCAGGGTTCGGAAGTTAATTGCACGATTTCTTGCCATTGTGCAAAGGATTTTCTCGGACAAAGGCTGATACTACCATCTGAGTGAACCTGAATCGATTCATCGGGATTACCAGCCCAGTTCACGGTGCGGATAACTTCAGGGCGAAACCACAGGATATAATAATGCCGCAGTTTAGAAATCCGTAGTAGCAGCAAACCACTGGCTGTATCTTTGCATGAGCGAGCCTGTGGATAAAGCTTTGGTAGAGAATCAGTATAAAATATATTGTCTTTTACTTGAGTGTCCGCCCAAGCAATCAGCGATCGCACATCTTCAAGATTGGGTGTTGCTCCAACTAGCGTAATTTCCCGATCCAGACACACTGCAGCTCCAGTTGCACCCACTACACCCAGCAAGCGGGGTTCCGGCTGAACTAATGCATCCCTGAAATTATCTGCTTGGGAAATGGATTCCACAACGCCAGAACGCAGAGACTCCAATCTGGCTTTATAATCTACTTCTTCTTGAATAACTTTATTTGCTAACTCCGATGACACAATCTGTCCCAACAATTCGCAGCCAGCCCGGACTTCGTAAGGGACAAACTTGGGAGTTTGATGGTGACAGGAAATCAATCCCCACAGCTTTTCATTTTGGATGAGCGCAATGACCATCATCGCCGCTACACCCATATTTTGATGAAATTCCACACAACAGGGATGAACGCTTCGCAGCACTGACAGACTTAAATCAACTGGAGTAACATCTGTTGTAGGTATCAATTCCACAGGCTGGGCATTTAAATTAGGTATAAACCGCAGCAAACCGCGCCGATATAACTCCCTCGCCTGCGCGGGAATGTCTGTCGCTGGATAGTGGAGTCCTAAATAGGGTGATAACTCTTCTTGTTTCGCTTCAGCAATCACCACTCCTGCTCCTTGATGGTCGAATTGGTAGACCATGACTCTGTCAAAGCCTGCAATTCTTCGGATCTCTACTGCCGCTAATTGTAAAAATTCTATCAGGTTGGTTGTGCGTTTTAATTTTGCGATCGCTCCTCTCACCAAGGTGTGCAGATTGAATAAATTTACCTTGGCTTGTGAGTTAGTTGACTCTAGTTCCAGAATCACAGCATCTGTTGTCCGATGCACAAAACCGCTAAAGTACCGGTCGCCTGCACTTGTACAGATTGACAGCTTCAGGTAGTTTACAACCTCAGAGTCTTCTTGCAAGCACTGGGCGATCGCTTCTAGCTGTGACGCATCAAGCAAATAACTAAGCGGTTGACCAAGCAGTTCCTCTGGCAGTTTACCCAAATAATTTTGGGTATTGTTACTAACTTGTAGTATCTCTAACTGAGTACTAAGTGCCAATAGTAAACCGTGAGGCTGAATCGAGCCAGGATTAAGAATTAATTCGTCGTGGCTGGTCGAGAGCAACTCCAAACAACAGGATTTACAACAGAACTTGACTTTAATTACACTTTGGGGTTTGGTTTGCATTACCC
>JANZYY010000221.1 GCA_026419705.1 Fischerella sp. | reverse complement strand
CCTAAAATTAGACCCATCATCGCCCCGATGCGAACTTCTCGCAACAAATAGGGGATAATTTGATTGACGTTAATATGATTCCAAGCTAATCCCCGTGCAAAGATAGTCGTCGACTGAGTACCAACATTACCGCCCATATCCATTACCAAGGGAATGAATACGGCTGCAGCAATGACAGATTCCAAAATTTCTTCAAACTGTTCAATGAGTCCACCAACAAGCATCCCGCCAATGAGGGTGACGATTAAGAACAAAATTCGCAGTCGGATTGAGTACCAAGCGCTACCCCTAACAAGGCGATCGCTCCACACTTTATCGCGGGATAATAAGTTACCGACACCAGCTTGAGATAAAGCAGCTTCGGTGGCTTCTTCTTGAATTAAGTCAATCACATCATTGAAGGTAATATCCCCCAACAGTCGTCCTTCGCTATCTACTACGGGTAAAGCTGGCAAGTCAGTATCTTTGAGCATTTTTGCTGCTTGCATTTCTGGATCTGTGGCGCGGATAGCAACACCAGATCCATCTAGCAGCATTTCAATTGGTGTATCAGGATTAGCTTTAATTAAGCGCACTGTCCGGACAAATCCCCGATAAAACCGTTCTGAGTCAATCAGAAAGACCATCTCTAGTTGATCATCTCGCAGTTGAGATTCCCGCACCGAAGCTAAAGCTGCACCAACTGTGATGTGATTGCGGACAGCTAGGTAACGCAGACTCATTAACCTTCCCACAGTGCGCTCTGGATATCCCAAGAGCAAGTTAACGGCTTCACGTGCTTTTGGACTCAAGTTAGCAATCAGACGCTTGGTGATTTTAGCAGGTAATTCTTCAAACAGCTTGACTCGATCGTTCGGATCGAGAGCTTCGAGAATGGTCATCACTTCGGGATTTTCCATCTCCCAAATCAAGTCTGCTTGCTGATGGGGAGTCAAATATTCAAAGACGGCGATCGCTTTACTTTTTTCGAGTAAGCGAAAAGCTAGCACCCGTTTTTTCGGTTCAATTTCACCGAGCGATTGCACTAATTCTTTGACATCTAACTGATTTGCTGTTTGTTTAGCTGTTTCTAAAGCATGGGGCTTTAAAGACAGATTATTTAAAGCATTATGACGCATACCTTACCTCCATTAGAGTTATTACTCTGGCAAACAAAACTCTGATTTCAACGCGACTCAAAACGGAAACATCCCAATTTGGTCAAAACACCTAGCGACGACTTGATCGAGTCGGAATGCTTAATTTTTGATAGAAAATTATCTGAGTGCGAGACCTCAATTCCCAATTACTAGGTACCTGGCGCTGTTGAAATTTCCATCTGCTTTTCCAGTTAAATACGCTTTATACGCTTCAAATCTTGAGTTTGGCGACGTCTTTGGGCTTGATTTATTGATTCTTTGATCAATTCGGTAATTAAGTATTCTGCAAACAGTGATAAGGCTTTTTCTACGAACATTTCCAATACTTTTTCAGTGACACATAGAAAAAATTCGTTCATTGTTTTATCTCCTTTACTGATATCAAGGCACGACAAGTTAGCGCAGTTTGTCAGGCTAAATTTCCAATCTAAACAAGAAAAAATTAGCCTTCGTTGAGACTGCAAGGGAGATTAATTCACATCAAAAGACTTACAGAAATATTGCCAATGCAAAAAAATCCAAAACCCAGTTTTGGTTTTGCTTCAGTTGCGACTAAATAGATTACACGAGGATTTCGGCTAGATGTAACACCTAGAGAGTGCCTATCAGGCAGAATCTCTCACGTACTCTAAAGCCTAAGGTTATTACAGCTAGTGTAATTAATCACAAATGATATGTGACTTTACTTGTTCAACAAAATAGCCAATAAATATAAACTCTGAAAACAAACTTTTCATAGTTCATCTCCTTCCTTTGCAGTTGCCTTACCAAGTGGCAACCAGAGATGAACCAAAGGACTCTATACGAGTCTAAAAGGGTAGATTCATCAAAATGATTACCAACTCAGCATCGGCAGGTTCTGGGTAAGGGTATTCATCTGACACCATAGTCTTTATAGCAGCCGCCTCCTGGCTACTACTACCCGAAGCCTCCATTTAATTTTTCTCCTAATTAAGTTGCGAAAGAATTATGAGTCGACAGCCAACAGAATTTATGCTTGATTGCACAACTAAAAGCAAATTATAGGTCTAAACAAAATTTAAGTCAATCCTTATGTGCAAAAAACTCTACTCTCCCTTTTAGGTCTGATTCCTCAGCCCAAGGGTTTTGCGTCACTCTGAAAGATGTACAGAGGCGATTGCCTCTGTAAAAACCAATTTCTGCTTAAATGAGGGGTGCTACCCCCCTATTAGTCAGCAATTAAACAGCAAGTAGAAATTTTAGGATTAGAAGAATTATGATAGCCCAAGCCCGTCAACTATCTGGAGAACAAACATTCCACACCCGATCGCCGACACAATCAATCGCCAGACACTTGCTGGTTTCTTCACAATTTGTTACAAAAATACGAAGAACTTCTAGAGACCTCAACGCAAATGTTAGGCGGACTTACTGGTTTGACAGATCCTAAACACACAGACTGGGGAGAGCGGATGTTGAACACCGTTGCTACCCAAACGATTCGCCATCTGTTCACCAAAAGCGAGTCATTAGAAGTCTTTGTCCGCTGCTACCCTTCCAGCAAACTCCTGCAAGGCAGTATCGACAGCTTCAAGATGAAAGGCCGTGGTTTGGTTATCCGTAGAGATTTTGCTGCTGAGGAAATTTTTATAGAAACGGATGCTGTTGCTATTGATTTTGGTTCGGTTCTAAGTGGCAAGTTGCGTCTGAAGCAACCTACACAAGCGATCGCTCAAGTTGTATTGTCAGAAGCAGGCATCAACGAGGCTTTTAAGGCAGAACTAGTCAGAAAGCGGCTGGTGAACATATCTTTACCTGCTTTGACAGCGTTATCTGGTGGTAAACCAATCTCGTTTACCGAAGTACAAGTAGAGCTATTGCCAGAAAATCGTCTGCGGATGTTCGCAAAGGCTGATTTAAACAACGGTGAACTCGTGCCTTTGCAAATGACTCTAGCTGTAGCTGTTAAAAGGCGACGGCGTATTTCTTTTACAAATCCAGAGATTGAATTCGATCAAGTGCCAGAAGTGCAGCGGGAAGTGTCTGGAACTTTGAGTCTGGCATTAGTGGAAATTTTGGATAATATGGTCGATTTGGATCGCTTTGACCTAGATGGCGTAAAAATGCGACTTAATCGTTTGGAAACTGAGGGAAAACGATTAATTTTCAGTGGTTATGCGGAGATTGAGCGCATACCTCGTAGTGGTTAATTATGCTTCAGCTTGCCAAGACACCAACCAGTGTTAACCACCTTTTCTGTCCCTGCAACAGTGCTTGAGGATGGTCATTAGCGCGATCGCTCATTCAATTGAAGTATATGATTACTAAGCTAAAGCACATTTAAATTGCACAATTGTATTTTCTCAATCTCTTGTGGGGTAGGGCATCTTGCCTGCCAAAGTTATGCAAATTAGATGTGGAACAGCTTAGTGAAATATATTTATACTAGTTAGCATCGTTGTTATTTGTATTATTACCCTAACTGGCTGTGTTTGTTTAGTTACAACAGTAAGTGTCCATAAATTATTTCATAAAACCTTCACTATAAATCTGTTATCAGCCTTGCTTTTCTGAGTAGTAATCACAACACGGTTTCTTCTCTGGTAATAATACCGAATCTAGTCTCCATCCTAGATTGAAGTGCACATTGGTTATTGCCTTGACCGAATGTTTAGGTTTCTAGCTCGATCCTCAGCGTCGCTGTTTAATGAAATGAGATGAACTGATACAATTTTGGACACTAAAGCGAGTGGCAGAAGAAGGCGATGTTATGCAAAGTTGCGTAATACTTACCAGTCGAGAGGAACCACAAGAAATTGCTTGATTAGAAGGTAACAGTCTACCTGTTCGTTCATTATTACTAACTTCTTTAGGTGAAATTGATATATAAAGCAGGAGAAGGGCAAGGACTCATTCAAATGTATAGAGTAAATCCCTTAGCATTAAAAATAGTTTATACGACTATAAAAGATGTGTTTAGAGGAAGCGTAGCTGAATTTTTAATCCAAAATACAATATTCTTTCTGAGATTTTTCAAGAAATTTTAGCTCAACAGTTTCACTGTCTGTCAGACTTATAAAAAAGGATTATACATGTCTTAGCAAAGTATTCACAGTCTATTTCACCGTCACAATTGGCAGAGGATATCTTGTTACAAGTATCTAATTGCATTCCTTAAAACGGCGATCGCTCATTGAAAGTACAGAAGAAAGTGCAATACTGTTCACACGACAACCTGTTGTTATCAAATATGTTAGAAAAACTTAGGGAATAAGTAATTGAAGCAGTGAAAAGACCAAACATTTAGCCCTTTCTCAATCATGATGGCGTAAAAGTATGAGCTACTGTATCAACCCCAAATGTCGAAATCGCCATAACCCCAACAACTTTTACAAGTGCCAAGCCTGCGGTAATAACTTGCTAATTCAGGGTCAATATCGACTAGTTAAACCTCTACGCGACCTCGGCCGTTCACCCTATTTTGATGTATTTGAAGCAGCTATACAAACTCAGCCTGTTTTCCCAGTTCTTGCTCGTGTAGCTGCACTTTTCAAAAAACCGACTGCAAAGATAACATCCTCTCAGCCGAAAGTCCTAAAGGTTCTCAAGAAGAATGACCACGAGAAATACACCAAACTGTTTAAGCAAGAAGCAGAGATATTGACTAATTTGAGGCATCCAGGAATTCCCAAAGCAGAGCTAAATGATAGTTTCCCCTGGCGGTTGAAGGATGGTCAACAATTGCAGTGTTTGGTGATGGAAAAAATTGAAGGGGATAATTTGGAAGATTGGGTGAGGCGGAATGGAAAAATTTCTGAACAGCTAGCACTCGATTGGCTGAAAGAAATCGTTGAAATCCTGGATTATGTGCATCAAAACAACTTTTTTCATCGAGATATTAAACCCTCGAACATCATGCGAAAATTTGATGGAAAACTTGTGCTGATTGATTTTGGTACAGCCAGAGAAGTTACAGAGACAGTGGTTAATCGACAGGGAGGTGTGACAAGAGTTGAATCATATATTTACACTCCTCAAGAACAAATTGAAGGTAGGGCCGTTCCACAATCTGATTTCTTTGCTTTAGGACGCACCTTTGTTTATTTACTAATAGGTCATCACCCCACTCCCAATTACTTTGATCAAAACCCGCGAACAAATCAGTTGATTTGGCGAGAAAAAGCGCCGCGGATTTCAGAGCCATTGGCAGATTTTATAGACGTATTAATGGCTCCATCTGTAGAAAATCGACCAGCCAATACACAAACCATTTTGCAACGGTTAGAAGAAATTGGTTGCTCTTTACATCAGCAAAATAGCCAAACCGAGACTTTGCCTCCACCACCTCTCCAGCCTTCTCCCAATCCACTAGTGCTTCGACCGTCTCCCCGACTCATTCCTCAATCTCGCTCGCGTATTATCGTTGGGTTGATCGTCATCCTATTGCTGGGTGTATTGATATGGCCACAGCCACGCACAATCTGTGATTCACGAGCCTTAGATGTGAGTGAAATGGCTTTCAGCCCTGATGGTAGGTACATAGCCACAGCAAGTTTGGACAATACAGTCAGAGTCTTAGAACCAACCAGCAACAATAAGCCAGTTGGTTGTGGATCTCATCAAGATGGTGTAGTAGCCCTTAAATTCAGCCCAAATGGAGAAAAAATCGCCACAGCCAGTTTGGATGGTAACGTACGCTTGTGGAAGATGGATGCCAAAGGTAGCATCAGCCCTTTAAACTTGTTGGAGCATACAAATTATGTAGTTACTCTTGCCTTCAGCCCTGAAGGCAACTATCTAGCTACAGCCACTGCTGGTGGTTCTGTGCGAGTATGGGATACAAACAACTTTCAAGAAATTAAGCTTCAACAATACGATGAATACGTAAGGGCTGTTAGCTTCAGTCTAGATGGAAAGTATCTAGCCATAGTTGGACTGAACAACAAAGCACAGATATGGGAGTGGCAAGCCGATAAAACTATGCCACTAAATAATGTAGTAGCTGTTGCCTTCAGTTCAAAAGATAGCAAATATCTAGCAACAGCTGATGCTAACGGCAATGCACAAGTTCGGGACACAACTACCTTCCAACTCATCAAGCAAGTAAATCTCAAAGCTTACCCAGTAGCTATCAACTTTAGTCCTGACGGAAAATATCTGCTCCTGCTTGGTTCGGACCAAAAAGCAAAGTTGTGGGAATGGGAAAAGCAGAATACACCTAAACCTTTAGAACACGATCGGGTAGTAGCTTTTGCCTTCAGTTCAAACAGTAGGAAGTATATCGTCACAGCTAATGTTGACAGCACGATAAAAATTTGGAACAACAACGGTCGTTTGATTAAAGACTTGCCGGACAATAACAATAATAGTTTAGTAGCGATCGCCTTCAATCCCGAAGATGAGAAGCAGTTGGCTGTGGCTAGTGCCGATGGCATTGTCAAGACAAGAAAATGGTGTAATTTTATAATTGGCGATTGGATTTTATAAGTAACTTCTCTGTTTGAGAAGCTGCCTCTTCCATTATCTGTTTATAATCTTTGTTATCAGGGTTGAGAGCCTCATTAAGATATTCTTGTAAAATACGGGATGCTTCTGCATATTCAGGAATGGGTGGGCGTGCAACTGAGTTTTCAACCATCTTCAGCAGTTCTGGATAGTATCTGTATTTAGCAACAATCTTTGGCTCATAAAATAAATCTCTACGACTTGGCATAGAGCCATATGCTAGGGTGAACTTCTGCTGAGATGCTGCATTCGTGAAGAATCTAATCGCTGCCAAGGCTTGTTTTTTATATTTTGTATTTTTGGCAATTCCGAAGCCCCAGCTGCCTTTGCAGGCGCGGCTTTCCTTTCCTTCTGCGTGAACCACAGATTTAATGCCAATCTTACCAGGAAAAGAAAGTTCTGAGCCATTAACCTCAAGCCAGACATTAGGCCAATTACGCATAAAAACGGCTTTACTATCCCTAAATAAGCTACGGGTATATTGTTCATCGTAAGCGTAAGTTGTAAGATTTTCAGGAGAAATACCTTGTTTAATTGTGTCACGTAAAAATTCAACCGCCTTTATTGCTTCTGGTTTGTCTAATCCTATATTTTTGTTCTCATCAATCCAAAAGCCACCAGAACTGTAAAGCACCTCAACAAACATTGCTGTCATTGCTTCCGAAGGTTTTCCCTGCCAAAGATAACCGTATGGAATGCCTTTCTGTTCCTTTACTTCACGAGAAATTTGCATTAAATCCTCAAATGTTTCTGGTGGCTTCTGATTTAGCTCATCTAGCAAATCTTTGCGGTAGTAAAGCACACCCACATCGCTGCGGAAGGGAATACGATATAGTTTGTTTTTATATTTTCCATATTCAACCTCACTACTTATAAACTCGTTCAATTCGTCTTTTGAAAATTCTTGAGTAAGATCCATCAGCAAATTTTTTTGGGCAAATTCAGGAACCCAAATAATGTCCATATAAATTAGGTCATATGACGGGGATTTGCTTTCCAAGTCGGAGATGTATGTGTTTCTGACTTCTGTACTGGAATTTGGGTTTTGTGGATTATTTCCAGCATCATTTTTTAGTTCAACCTGGATATTTGGATTGTTAGAATTAAATTGATGGATCAACGGCTGCCAATATTGAGCTTCACGCTGCGTCACTACAAAAGATAGCTTCACAACTTCCTTTGACTGATTAGTACAAGCAAAAAGCAACTTCATACTTATTAGTAAAATCAAGATTAGCCCGAAGATTCGTAAGAAGCTCAGCCGCTGTAGCGATTGTTTTAATCTAAGTTTCATAAATAAAGGATGTAGTACTCAAGGCGCAATATCATGAAGGAATTAAATACATTACACATCGTAATTTCACTGTCTAAGAATTGCTGCGAGGCTGACTGCAAGAAAATGCAAAATAAATACAGATGTTTTCACAATCGCTGCAAGTGTAGATCGCACAGT
>JANZYY010000220.1 GCA_026419705.1 Fischerella sp. | reverse complement strand
GCCACTGCCTTGATACTCCAACCAAAGATCCATTAAGGGATCTGTGGCGCGGGCTTCAAAAACGCCACCCCGCACTTGTTCCATTGACATTTCCTTAACGTTGGCAGAGACAAAAATCACATTCCCAGGTTCGCGAGTAACACAGGCTTTTGTGGAAGTCCTACCTAAATCGACGCTGAGAATTTTTTTACTAGTGCTGTTGCTTGTTGTTATGGGAGTAGCATTAATGGGAGTGGAAGCCGATGCCCTATTCATGGGTATGGCAGCGGCATTCATGGGGGTGGCTGCGGAAGGTTGGTCTGTCATGAAAGCTCCTAATACTTACTTAAATTCAAAAAGTTACCATGCTCATCTTACATAAATGCGTGCTTGTATCATAAATTCTTGGTAATGTTAACACACACTTGAAAACATACCAAAAATTACTGAACATGTGAGTGTGAACTAATTTGCCAAGGCTATGCTGACATCAGCCAAGTAGCAAGACTTTGGCGGCAGTTTGTCGCGAGTGGCACCACTTTTTACACCAAAAAGCCTTTTTTGTAGATTTTAATTGAGGGCAAAAATTTTATCTCTTCCTGCGTTTGCGTTTTCGCCGTAATACCAAAGCAAGAAATACCAGAAGTATACCCGCAAGTACAATTTTTGATACAGGAGCGAGATACTTGTCCACGAGTTCATATCGACTACCTAACACGTATCCTGAGTATGTTAGCAAACCAACCCAGCAAGCGCTACCCACGGTTGTATAAAATATAAAAGATGGTAAAGACATATCGCAGATGCCTGCGGGAACGGATATCAAAGTACGTATTCCTGGCACAAGACGACCAATCAGGACAGCTTTTTTACCTTGTTTGTCGAACCAGTGCTTTGCTTTGCCAATATCTTTGCTAGATATACCCAACCACTTTCCATATCTGTCAGCCCAGGCTTGCAAGCGAATTTGACCCAGAAATTTACCGGGATAATACCAGATTGTTGCCCCCACTACAGAACCCAATAGCCCTGCAAAAAATACGCCAAAGACGTTGAGCTTTGCCCCTGGTAGATTTGATGTATATCCTGCCAGTGGCATAATCAATTCTGAAGGAATAGGAGGAAAAAGGTTCTCTAGGAACATCAGCAGAGCGATTCCCACATAGCCAAGGGATTCGATAGTAGTCTTGATCCAATCGGTCATGAAGTCGATTCCTAACAACTGTGATAGAAGTCTTTTTGTTAAAAAAAGGTTGGTTATTGTTTGTTGTTTGTTGTTTGTTCCAAGCAACCACCAACCATCAACCACCAACAAATTTCTTAAAGAAAGGGAGAGAGGGAAACAGTAATTGCTAACTTTTCCCACTCTCCCAGTTTCTCGCTCTCCTAATCTTTGTTAGACGGTGGGTGTTAAAGGTTGCATTCTGGGCTGAGATTCCCAATCCAAGGGATTCCAAACTCGTTCTTCTAGCGCCATCTGTTCAATTAAACTTGCTAATCTTAGAGCTTTGAGCGCTTGTTCACCGCCAACCGAAGGTTGATTGCCGCCACGCACGCAGTTGACAAAATGTTCTAATTCTGCTCCTAGTTTATCAGTGTTAGTAGTATAGACTTTTTCAATTACACCATCCTGCCTGTAAAGTACTTGTCGATAATCTGTCATCAAGTTGGCAGTGGTATGTCGGTGAATCAAAATTTCATTCTTGAGAAAATCTGCCTCTGTATATGAGTTTTTGCAATGGGCGACTATGCTGCGGATTTTGCGATGGGTGACTTTGCTAGAAGTCAATGTGGCAACAATGCCATTGGCAAATCCCAAAGTCGCAGTCACGTAATCTAAATAACCAGAATCTAAAGTACGATTGCCGCTAGCTGTTAGTTTTACGACTGGCGAAGCAGCCAATTCCAGCAGTAAGTCAATGTCATGAATCATTAAGTCCAAGACAACAGAGACATCGTTGGCACGATTTGAGTAAGGACTCATGCGGTGGGCTTCTAATGCCAGCACTTCTTCGGTCTTCAGCACCTTGTTCAATTCTTGAAAGGCTGGACTGAAGCGTTCAATATGGCCTACTTGTAGAATACACCCAGACTCTGCTGCAGCATTTACTAGCGATTCTGCCTCAGAAATACTGGCAGCGATCGGCTTTTCAACCAAAACATGAATTCCTGCTAACAAACAATTAATTCCGACTGCATAATGCAGGCGCGTAGGAACGGCAATGCAAACCGCTTCCACGTGGGGCAGCAGGTCACAGTAATCCTCAAAAAAACGCACCTTATATCTGCTGGCGGTTTCTAAACCTCGCTCGACATTTATATCTGCAACACCGACCAGTTCAACGTCTTTCATCGAACTCAGGACACGGGCATGATGTTGTCCCATATTACCCACACCGATCACGCCTATGCGGATCGGGCGGGGTTGGGTGCGGTGTCCGTGTCCGTTTTGTTCTCCTGCTGACATGCTGCTATCTTGCACTCTCATTCTCTCCTCAACCACCAAATTTAAAGACGCTACGGTCGTTGGCTTTGATACTTAAACTGCCACTGACGAGTCGTCTAAAACCATCCAGATGGTAACATAGAGGTTCTATTTATGAAGAATTTCAAAGTTTGTTATGAGTTCCCACCATCTGGCTGTGTTTTGTATTCTCAGTCAAAATTGATGTTGCTTTAGACACTTTACACAAAATATTATTTGTCCTATTTTTTACCTCCAAAAATAAGTATGATAATTGTATATATTCCCTGATGTTATTGAGGAAATTTATTAGCGGTATAATTATCCAATTAATACAAGTAATAAAGAAATAATTTTTTTGTCTGTTAATTGACCAACCGGTGAAAGATTTTTCTGCAAAAACTTTTTGTTGGAATAGCAACCGTTTGTGAGTAACCCACCAAGAAACTCGACAATTATTCTTGACTGTTACTTAAAAATGAGTTTAAGAGAGTAAGGGTTTCCCTACATCCCTATACATCTATACCCCTACATCCTTAGTAAAGATGAAAGCTGTAATTTTATTGTCTGGTGGATTGGACTCTTCCACAGTTCTTTACCAAGCACTAGCAGATGGTTGTGAGTGTTATACTCTTTTATTTGATTATCAGCAAAGACATCGGCGAGAGTTGCATTCGGCCTTAGCGATCGCGCAAAAAGCAGGCGTAGTCGAAAATCAAGTAGTCACATTTGACTTGCGGCTATGGGGGGGTTCAGCGCTCACTGACGACGCTATTGATTTACCCCGAGGGCGCTCCGTGAAAGAAATGTCGCAAAATATACCTGTAACCTATGTGCCGGCGCGAAATACCATTTTTTTAAGCTTTGCCCTTGGTTACGCTGAAACCATTGGCGCTGAACGTGTTTACATAGGTGTTAACGCCTTAGATTACTCTGGATATCCTGATTGTCGTCCTGACTATATCCAAGCGATGCAGGAAGTTTTTCGTTTGGGAACAAAACAAGGACGTGAAGGCAAGCCAATTAAAATTGTCACACCCCTAATTAATCTGAAAAAAACTGAAATTATCCAATTAGGCAACAAACTAGGAGTTCCTTGGGAACTTACTTGGTCTTGCTACGCTGGTGGCGATGTGGCGTGCGGTGTCTGCGATGCTTGTCAGTTACGTCTTGCAGCTTTTGCTGAGTTGGGACTTAAAGATCCGTTGCCTTATGCTCACTCAGAGGGAGAAGCGGAAAATCGGAGGTAGGGAGAACCTAAAATTAAACTCACCCCATCACCGCATCACCCCATCACCCCTGCAAGCGTCGTACCTGAATTTGATGCAACCTGGGTCCTTTGATCGAAATAACAGTGAATTCCAGATTTTGATAGCGGAATGTTTCACCAAGGGAAGGAACTTTCTGCAATTGATATAGCAGAAAGCCTGCTAGTGTCTGGTATTCTTTCCGCAAAGGTAAATTGAGATGTAACACTTCGTTAAGGTCTTCCAAGTTAATTTGCGCCTGTACCAGATATGTCTGCTCATCAATAAAATCGATCAACAATTCATCAGTACTTTCTTTTGCACCGATGTCACCGATAATTTGAGCGATAACATCTTCAATCGTAACCAGTCCTGCTGTCCCGCCAAACTCATCCACAACTATTACCATTCCTAGCTTTTCTTGCTGCATCACAGGCAATAGTTCACTCAAGAGCGTATGTTCCGGCACAAATCGTGCCGAACTCATCCACGGTTGGATCTTTGTTTCTAAAACCAACCTGCCTGTAGCTAGAGGTTTGGCTAAGTCTTGAAAGTCGATAATGCCACGAATATCATCTAAAGATTCTCCCACAACAGGAAAGCAAGAATGACCTGTAGCTGCCATTTGTTCGAGAAAAGTTTGTAAGGTAGCATCATTAGGCAGTACTACTATGTTTGTGCGGGGAACCATGACTGCTTGTGCAGTCACTTCCCCAAACTCAAAAACATTTTTTAGCAGTTCTCGTTCTTCAGCTTGCAAACCAGTAGATTCGCGTTCTGTAGAAATAATTAGTTGCAGTTCCTCTGGAGTAACAGGTGGTCTCCAACTCTGACCTGTATATTCAATGCCAAACAACCGTAACAAACAGCGAGTAGATTGGTTAAGAATCCAAATAAAAGGATTAAAAAATCGGACAGTAGCTTTCACAGAAGGTCCTAAAAACCGCGCTAGTTGTTCTGAGTACAGCATAGCTACAGATTTAGGACACAATTCACCCAAGACAATTTGCAGATAAGCAATCAAAAAAAAGGCGATGGGAATTGATAAAGAATGGGCGATCAAGGTACTCATCCTACCAGGTAAAGGCCAGGATAGGAGCCACGATCGCACTAGGACCACGATCGTACTTTCTCCAATCCACCCCAGCGCCAAACTCGAAAGGGTGATCCCTAATTGAGTTGTAGACAACAATCGGTCAATACTGCGCTGCAAAACCTCAACCGCTACCGCCTGAATATCACCAGCCTCAACTAACTGATGAATGCGCGATCGCCTCACCGTCACCATCGAAAACTCGGCCGTAACAAAAAAGGCATTGATAGCAATCAGTAGTAGTACTGACAGCAATCGCAGCCCCATATCAGTCCAACTTAAACCAGGAAAACTTCTCACTGCCAAAGCTCGTGTAAACGCTCCCATTTGGGTATTGGTGATTGGGAGAAGATTTTTCTTATTTACTAATACCTAATCCCCAGTCCCTAGTCCCCAGTTCCCAGTTACCTTTCTACAGGAATATCTGACACTTCTAACTTCAGTTTCTGAGCAGGATAATCGGTTAGAGAAAGTGAGATACTTTTAACATCATCAAGCAAAGCTATGGGAATACTTACAGTACCAGAAGATGGTGGTGCATTATTAGGTAATTCTGATGGCAAGCCCTCCGTACTAGCACTAAGGGTTCGCCCTTTATCATCAGTGACATCCAAAAAACTGTAGAGGAAGCGTACGGTATCTTTACCTTTATTCTGCATTTTCACACGCAGTTGCAAAGCACCGCCAGAATAGCGAGCAGATTGTACCGACAGACTCACGCCATCACTTTCAGCAGTAACAGGAAATCCTTCCTGGGGTTCTTCTTCAATTTCTTCCTGTAGTTTTTCTTCTGGCTTCTCCTTTTTGGTAGCAGACTCCTCGTCCTCTTCCTCTCTATTTTCTGATTTAGCAGCTTTGGTTTTGCCTTCTATTCGTGCCTTGACAAGTTTAAGGATTTCTTCCTCTTTTAGGAGCCTTAACCCCCCATTACCTGTCTTAGGGCTGGTAAACTTGCTAGTCGGACGAGAGTCTGGTGTAGTTACACCTTTTAGTGCTTTACTGCCTATATCAAATCCCAAAATCGCACTTACAAAACCAGCTCCCAACATCAAGGTTAACAAACTCAAAGTTAAAAGTACAGTGGAATTTAGTTTCATTGCTGACAAGCTATGGCAGAAAATGCTGGTCTATCTCAAAGTATTGAAGCCGCTTAGTTCAATCCTTAAGGGAACTTTATTAATCTTAGTCTGCACTATTGCGCAATCTAATAATGTAGTATAAAAATCCCAGCGATTAATAGCGATCGCACACAAGTAGTATAATTATGCTAGAATTTATTAGATATGACCAGGGTTGGCCGAGCGGTTGAGGCAGCGAACTCATAATTCGCCTTAGACAGGTTCAACTCCTGTACCCTGGATTAGTTTTCATGTTTGTAGTTTGTGCTTTAGCGCAAATATCCAGGATATGCTCACGAAGCTCTGCGATGTAGAGACGCCTACGCCGCAGCCATTCCTGTGGGGTAGTTTCGCGTCTCTACTTAACCGTATTGTCACATAATCAACATAATCAATAGTCAATAGACTATTTATAGTAGAGTTCTACCGAGGAGGTATTTGCTCAAATCGAAATTCAGTTCCGATTTTCAGCTTGCTAGCATTCAAACTGGGAGACATTAACAGCGAAGTATTGTAAGGATTGGGTAAATCTGGAGTGCGAAGGTAAGGATCGTTACTAACTTGTTGATAGAGAGTATCCCGATAAACAAGGTTAACCAGTTCAGCATCTCGCGCAATTTGATTTTCTGGAAAAGAACTTCGGGACAACGAACCAGGTCCCACTAGAAAATTTATATCGCTCTTGGTAGTGGTATTGTCAAAGAAATTAGGGTCATTTTTAAAAAAAGCTCGCTCAAATACTTCATTCGCTGTTTCATATTCATAATTGGGTGCCTGCATCTGTTCTTTCGCTACTGCCGGAAAAGCAATAATATTAGCAAAAATCACTAATAAACTACTCAAGGAATTGAACTTTAAAGTCATTTTTATTGCTCCTCTGTATTTATGCGAATCTTAACTTATCCTTATTTTCAGAACTCTTAACTAAGCGGGAATGAATAAACATATTTCTCATGATGGCTGTTAGTAGTTAGTGGTTAGTGGTTAATAGTCAAACTACTAACTACTATCTACTAACCACTCACAAAACTCATAGTTATGTTTTTTACGCCCTATTACTTAGCAGTTCAACCTTTGGTTTAGCACAATTTTTAATCTCTTGTGATGACTTATCAAGCCGAAAGCCTTACCCAGTCTGATTTTTGGGCAGATAGTAACGATCTAAAACTTCTGCGCAACAAACTACTAGATTTATTTTGCCAACTGGCATATCAAGAGGGTGATTTTGTTCTGTCTTCTGGACAACGTAGTTCCTATTACATCAATGGCAAAGAGGTTACGCTCCATCCCCAAGGTGCTTTGGCAATTGGTCGTATTCTCTTATCGCTATTACCACCAGACACTCAAGCAGTGGCAGGGTTAACACTGGGAGCAGATCCGATTGTTACAGCAGTGAGCGTGGTTTCTGCCTATGAACACCGCCCGATACCAGCGCTGATCGTTCGCAAAGAAGCTAAAGGGTATGGAATGAGGGCGTACATTGAAGGTCCTAATTTGCCGGAAGGTGCAAAGGTGGTAGTTTTGGAAGATGTCGTTACTACCGGACAATCGGCGATGAAAGCAGTCTCTCGCTTGAGAGCAGCAGGTTATACTGTCAATCAAGTAATTTCCCTGGTAGATCGCAAGCAGGGCGGAGCGGAATTTTATGAGTCAGTAGGATTGAAATTTCAGGCGGTGTTTACGATTGAGGAGATTCAAGAGCGGTATCGGCAAATGAAATGAAGTGAGGTTGATTCAAAACGCAGAGGTACGCAAAGTTAACGCAGAGGTTCGCGGAGAAGTCCTCTGTTTCACTTTGCGTTTCAAAGATTGTTAACTTTGGGCGACAGTCTGCTTTGCCAAGAACTTCTCTAGTTCTGTTAGGGCGTCTGCATCGACTTTGGTTTGCATTGGACAGAACTTAGGTCCGCACATTGAGCAAAACTCAGCTGTTTTATATATGTCTGCTGGCAGGGTTTCGTCGTGGTATTCTCTGGCTCTGTCGGGATCGAGTGATAATTCAAACTGACGGTTCCAGTCGAAGTTGTAACGAGCGCGGGAGAGTTCGTCGTCTCTGTCTCTCGCCCCCGGTCGATGTCTGGCGATATCCGCAGCATGGGCTGCAATTTTGTAGGCAATCAATCCGTTTCGTACATCTTCAGCGTTGGGAAGACCTAGATGTTCTTTGGGTGTTACGTAGCACAGCATAGCTGTAC
>JANZYY010000219.1 GCA_026419705.1 Fischerella sp. | reverse complement strand
CAACAGGACACAATACTGCGAGTCGGAGACTTGGAGATGGACGTTGCTACTAGGGAAGTACGCCGCGCCGGAAAAAGTATCAACCTCAGCCCTCGTGAATTTACACTGCTAGAGTATCTTATGCGCCACCCTCGCCAAGTACTTACCCGCAGTCAAATCACCGAACATACCTGGAATTTTGACTTTTACGAAAATTCCAACGTTATTGATGTTTATATTGGCTACTTACGACGCAAGATAGACAAAGGTTTCGACAAACCTCTCCTGCATACAGTGCGTGGTGTAGGATATTGCCTCAGCGCAGATGCAGCCAATGATTAGACCTCTCCAAAAAAGAATGTAGAGACGTGAAATTTCACGTCTCTACAACGATTTTGGGCAATGCATAGTTAATTTCTGAAGATGTCTATTCGTTTGAAGTGGCTGAATCACATCCCTGTACGTATAAAATTAACTGTCTGGTATCTCCTTTTATTAGGGCTGACTCTGGGCGGATTCGCAGGCTATTTGTATTTCCGACTTGAGCGTAAAATAATTAGCAAGGCGGATATCGCTCTGCAAATTGCAGGTTCTCAGTCCTTGGTTTATTTAAACGATAAGGGTAACGCCCTTGCCTTTGCAGACAAGCCAAGCCGACAAAATACCGCACAACGTTTGATAGAGGCTGGATTTGCAGTTCGCCTGATTACTCCTCAAGGCAAAATAGTGGACGGCTTTGGCAAATACCAAGAAGTGCCTCCGTGGATACCTAGTGCCAGTGGATACATAAGACTGGCAAACAATAAGGCAGACTGGCGACTAATTAGCCAACCAGTAATCCGTCAAGGTAAGATTATCGGCTGGTTGCAAATAGCAAAGTCTCTTGAGGCATTAGAAGAAATATCCCAAGAATTACCTAGAGAATTGTTTTTTTCATTGCCATTGATACTTATCATCGCTGGTTGTGGTGGTTTATTTCTCTCATCAAGAGCATTGCAACCCATTAGTCAAATCACCCAGACTGCTCAAGCTATTAGCGCTATTGACCTCGCCCAACGTCTAAACTACAAAGGGGCAAAAGATGAAGTGGGACAGTTAGCAACCACCTTTGACCAGATGTTAGAACGTTTACAAGCAGGTTTTGAGCGGGAACAACGCTTTACGGCTGATGCAGCCCATGAATTACGTACTCCCCTAACGGTTATCAAGGGACGCATAGATGTAACCTGCAGTCGGGAACGCACTCCAGATGAATACAAGCAAACCTTGCAGGATTTAGAACAAGAGGTAGACCGACTAATTCGCCTCAGCAATGGTTTACTGTTACTAGCAAGGATTGACCGAGGACAGTTGCCTTTTGAGCCATTACCTGTGGACTTAAGCAACTTGTTGGAAGTGATTGTAGAACAAGTGCAACCTCTAGCAGAAGCGCAACAGATTAAGCTGCTAAATAACTTGACCCCCGATTTGTGGGTGCAAGGCGATCCCGACCAGTTGACCAGTTTGTTTTTGAACTTGGTAGACAACGCCGTTAAATACACATCACAGGGGGGTGTTGTTTGGGTGCGGTCAAATTTGCACTCAAATGTAGTGCAGGTGATGATAATTAACACAGGAGTAGGTATTGCAAAAGAGCATCTACCTCACCTATTTGAGCGGTTTTATCGCGCAGACTCAGCTCGTTCCCAAGGAAAAAGTGGAGCTGGGTTGGGGTTGGCGATCGCTCACGAAATTGCTCGTTTGCATGGCGGTATTATTACAGCTGACAGCATTCCTAATAAAGAAACTACTTTTACCGTCACTCTACCGATTGCCAAACATATTCCTTGACTCTCATTATTTTCTTAATCTCATTTTGTAACTTGAAATTATAGCGAGTTGAAATGAGGTTATACCATGACAGTAAGTGAATCTAGACTGAATGAAACTTCATTACAGCAGATATCCCAATCGCAGCAGATACCTGAAGACGCGATATTTGAAACTGAAGCTAGTCAATATATGATTGATTGCTATCCGTATGCTACGAGAGGATTTTTGTGGGGTCTTTTTTTCTCTATTGTCTTTTGGGTAAGTGCGATTGGTGTATTGATGCTAGTGCTTTAATAGTTATAAATTGTAGGTTTGCGTAGACAGTAGCAACGTTCACGCAAACCTACGATTATGATACATATTTATCTTTAATTGCACATATAAATACTAAATCAATCATGAAAAATGAGAAACCCGGTTTTGCATAAAAATTACCGGGTTTTTGAGATTTTAAATTTTCACAATTCATCTAGAATTGCTATATAAAAACTTATTTTTATTGATTATCATCGTTTTCTTAATTTATCTGGTTAATATCTATTTATTTAAGCTTTGATCATACCAAAAATTTCTTGCTACTCTCATCGTCTTCTTAAAAATTCTCTCTAACATGAAGGTATAAGCCAATAGCATCAAACCTTCAATTATGAGGTTGAATTATGATAATTAAGCAAGCAATTATAGCTGCGTGTGGAATAGCAGCTTTGATTATTGGAGGAAATTGGTTGCTCAGAAATAAACCTGTTCAAGCTTCTCCTCATAACACAGTACCTAGCGTCACAATGGTTGAAGCCATAGAAAAGGTTCTCGCTGCTAACCCTGGCACAGCCGCAATTGATGTCAATTTAGAGCATGTAAATAATAATTTGGCGTGGGAAGTTGAACTAAACAATGATTTAGAAGTGTACATCGATGCCAACACAAAAGAAATTGTTAAAACTGAGCAAGGCTGGAATTTGACAGATGTTCCTCTCTTAGCAAACTGGATGCCTAATTAATTTATATCCCTCTCATCGGAATTGACTCATGACTAGGTCTGTATCTGCCCATAAAGTTAAGTTGAAACCAGTTCGCCCAATGCAAGACAAGCTGCCTCAAGATTGGCATTCATTACCTATAGAACAAACCATAGACTTGTTAAAAACTGACCAATTACAAGGCTTGAATTGTATTGAAATCAAAGAGCGAATAGCGCGTTTTGGTTTCAATGAATTGACGGGAAAGAAAGGAAAACCCTGGTGGTTAAAATTTCTTTTGCAATATAACCAGCCGCTACTGTACATCTTGCTAATTGCGGGTGCTACCAAGGCAATTATAGGTGAGTTTGTCAACGCCTTTGTGATTTGGGGTGTAACTACAACTAACGCCATTATTGGATATGTTCAGGAATCGAAAGCGGAAGGGGCGATCGCAGCCCTAGCTAAATCCATCACTACAGAAGCAACTGTTATTCGCGAGGGTCAAAAGTTACGCATTCCCTCACGAGAGTTAGTTCCTGGCGATGTGGTGCTGTTAACTTCTGGTGACAAAGTACCTGCTGACTTACGACTGATTAAAGTGCGGAACCTGCAAGTAGATGAATCCGCCCTAACTGGTGAGTCTGTAGCAGTTGAAAAAGAGGCGGGTGTAGAGACGCCGCCCCTACCGCCAGATATCCCGTTAGCAGAACGCAAAAATATGGCTTATGCAGGTGGCTTTGTTACTTTTGGGCAGGCGACAGGTATAGTAGTAGCCACGGGTAATACTACCGAAACAGGGCGAATTTCTCAGCTATTAGAAAATAAAATCGACCTTTCTACCCCCTTAACCCGAAAATTCGACAAGTTCAGCAAAAATTGGCTGTACATGGTTTTGGGGCTTGCAACCCTGACTTTGATGGCGGGATTGCGAAGCAAACATTGGAGAGATGCTATAGAAGCGACTGTGGCATTAATTGTCGGCTCGATTCCGGAAGGATTACCAGCAGTAGTAACTGTGACATTAGCTATCGGTGTATCCCGCATGGCTCGCCGCCACGCAATTATCCGCAAACTACCAGCAGTAGAAACTCTCGGCAGTGCTACTGTGATTTGTTCCGATAAAACTGGCACTTTGACCGAAAATCAAATGACAGTGCAAGCTATCTATGCGGGGGGACATCAGTATGCAGTCACTGGTGTGGGTTATTCTCCGGAAGGGGAAATTTTACAGGATGGCAAACCCATCGATTTGAGTGGCGATCGCGGTTTGCAAGAATGTCTCAGCGCCGGACTGTTATGCAATGACTCTCACTTGGAAACCAAAAACGGTAAATGGGTAGTTGTTGGCGATCCGACTGAGGGGGCGTTAATCACCTCTGCTAATAAATTGGGGTTAATCAAGCCGCTTCTAGAACAACAAATGCCGAGACTGGATGCGATTCCTTTTGAATCTGAGTTTCAGTACATGGCGACTCTGCACGAAACTCCTACAGGTAAGACGATTTATGTCAAGGGTTCGGTAGAAGCGATCGCCAAGCGCTGCACCTTCATATTAAATAGCAAGGGACAACTCAGACCAATCGACTGCGTAGAGACATTAAATACTTCCTCTATCGAGCGGGAAGTCAATATTATGGCACGTCAAGGCTTACGGGTGTTGGCGTTGGCAAAGAAGCTTGTACCAAACGAACAAACTACTGTAGACCATTTAGATATTGACACTGGGTTGATTTTCTTGGGCTTGCAAGGGATGATTGACCCACCGCGTGAAAGTGCGATGAAAGCGGTGAAAGCCTGTCAATCAGCGGGTGTTCAGGTAAAAATGATTACCGGCGATCATGCGATCACAGCGCAGGCGATCGCGACTCGTATGGGCATCAATAAAAATGGCTCAGTGCTGGCATTTACCGGCGCTGAACTGGCTCAAATGGACTACCAAGAACTTGCTCAAGTTGCAGAAGATGGGGTTGTATTCGCCCGCGTCGCACCAGAACAAAAGCTACGTCTAGTCGAAGCGTTACAATCAAAAGGCGAAATTGTCGCCATGACAGGGGATGGAGTTAACGATGCACCCGCCTTAAAACAAGCTGATATTGGCATTGCGATGGGTATGGCGGGAACCGAGGTAGCAAAAGAAGCGGCTGATATGCTACTCACCGATGACAACTTTGCTTCAATTAAAGCAGCCGTTGAGGAAGGGCGTGCTGTTTACAAAAATCTCGTTAAAGCTATGTGCTTTATTCTCCCAGTTAATGGTGGAGAATCAATGACAATTTTATTCAGCACGCTGGTAGGCAGAGAATTACCGATATTATCATTGCAAATTCTTTGGTTGAATGTAATTAATTCCATTACCATGACAGTTCCCTTAGCCTTTGAGCCGAAACCTCAAAATGTCATGCAACAACCGCCCCGTCGTCCCAATGAAGCATTGCTGTCGGGTAGTAGAATCAAACGCATCTTGGCAATTTCTCTGTTTAACTGGATTGTGATATTCGGAGTTTTTGAATACATTCGACAAACGACGGGAGATACAAATCTAGCTCGTACTATGGCAATCAATTCTTTAATTGCAGGCAGAATTTTTTATCTGTTGAGCCTTAGTCAATTAGTGCCGAATCTGATTGCCAAAATGGACGGTACAATCGAAGAAAACGTTGATATTCCAGCCATTGGTTTTGGTATTATTGGTGCAATAATTTTACAACTTTGCTTCTCTTATGTACCTTTAATTAATGAGATTTTCTTCACAGCGCCCCTAAGTTTTGACCAATGGCTGTTCTGTTTTGCCGTGGGTTTACCAATGATTCCTTGGGCTGCATTTGTTAATCGCTTTGACCCTCCGAATTAAAAATAAAATATAGAAAGAATCAGCGAGAGCAGGAGATGGCGAGTATGAAACTGACAGACCTAAACTATACTGTCATCATCCTGCTCATTTTTGCTAAGTCAAAATCAAGATTATTACTCTCATCTTTTTCTTAAAAACTCTATCTAAAATACAAGATATAAGCAAATAACAATAAACTCAATGGATGGGAGTTTGAACTATGGAAATTAAGCAAAAAATTGTCGGTGCTGTTGGAGTAGTAGCTGTAATTTTCGGAGGAAGTTTATGGTTCAAAACCAGACCGGTTCAAGCTTCTCACCATGAAACAGCTCCTACTGTCACAATTAACCAAGCGATTGAAACAGTTCAAGCTGCTAACCCAGGTACAACGGTAATTGATGTTAATTTAGAGCGTGAAAATAATAAGTTGGTATGGGAAGCAGAACTCAACAATGGTTTAGATGTTTACGTTAATGCCAATACTAGGGAAATCATTAAAACCGAGCAACCCTGGAATTTAGCTGATTTTCACTTCTTCAAAGACTGGATAGCTAATTAATTTTTATCCCATTACTCATCACCTGCTTTCATTTACATTTTGAACGGCAAAAACTATGCACATTCGACGTGTAGTATCTCAAGGAAAAAATAAAATCGTCGCATTTTCTTCCGGAAAATTTGTCAGCAAAAACAATCAAGTCATCAGCCGGATAGTGGTAGTTGGCTCGGACAGGAAGCGGCTTGCAGCTTTGATTTACCCAAATTTGGAAGCGATCGCCACTTGGGCAAAAACACAAGGTTTACAACATTTAACAGAAACCGAGTTGCTTACCCATCCCAAAACTCGCGCCTTGATCGAAGAGGTACTCAAAGCGAAAGTGCGATCGCGTCTTGGGTATCGCCCCCTTGACGATATCAGTGACTTTCAGTTTGTCTTAGAAGCCTTTACACCAGAAAACGACTCAACTACTCCAACTCTACAAATTCAGCGAGACAAGATCGAACAGCTGCACAAGTCTTGAGGATTTTGGATTAGTCATTAGTCATTAGTCTATAGTCTTTGCGTTTGACTATGGACTATGGACTATGCACTATTGACTCTTAGAAGGGCTGAAGATTGCTAACATTAATACAACGCTTTGGACTGGGCTTTCTGGAGCCATTATGCACCATTTGCGGTAGAAATTTCAAAATTTAATTTAAGTTAAGGAAAAAACCGTTAGCAATGAGTGGAATGAAAAGCCAGCCTCATCGATTCAATCGTCAACTTTGGCTAAGATTTTTGGCACTTGCCAAACCCTACTGGTTTTCCGAACAAAAATGGAAAGCTAGAGGACTGCTACTTTTGTTGTTAATTCTAGCATTAGCCGTTAATGGCATTAACGTCGGCATTAGCTTTATTTTCCGCTATATTGATACATCACTGGCTAATTTTCCCCAAACTAAAGACACGACAACCTTTTGGCGATTCATCTCTATCTATGCTGGTCTTTTGGTGATTGGTACTCCCATTGTTGTCATGTTCGGCTATCTCCAAGACAAGCTAGGATTGTACTGGCGGGAGTGGCTGACAGGTCGGTTTCTGGATAAATATTTGCAAAAACGTGCTTATTACCAGATTAATTTTCATGAAAAAATTGACAATCCAGACCAACGAATTTCAGAAGACATTAGGGCATTTACCCGCACTAGTCTTTCTTTTTTATTGCTGATTCTCACATCAATTGTTACTCTAGTTTCTTTCACGGGCGTATTATTATCTATCTCTATTAGTTTATCTGTTTCACTACTTTTATATGCAATTGTGGGAACAATTATTACTGCTTGGATTGGTCAAAGATTAATTGGAATTAACTTTGACCAACTCAAACAAGAAGCGAACTTTCGTTACGGTCTTGTTCATGTGAGAGATAATGCCGAATCGATTGCTTTTTACCAAGGTGAAGCGCAAGAATCAGTTCAGTTAAAACAGCGTTTTTTGAGCGCAATTCGCAACTTTGATTTGTTGATTAGTTGGCAGCGAAATCTTGGTTTCTTTACTACCAGTTATAATTACTTTGTTGCCGCACTGCCATACATCATCATCGCACCCATTTACTTTGCAGGCAATACCGAATTTGGGACATTCACCCAAGCAGCGATCGCATTCCGGGAAATTTTTCGATCCTTATCTATTATCGTTAGCCAGTTTGAAAACCTGACCGCTTTCGCAGCAGGAGTTGAGCGTCTGCATAGCTTAGCCGATGCTTTAGAAACACCATCCACAAAGCCAACAGGAATGACAACTATCGACATGACGGAAAACTCCAGACTAGCTTTGCGCCATGTCACTCTACTTACTCCCAATTATCAACGCACCCTAGTTAGAGAACTCTCTGTTACCGTAAAGCCAGGAGAAGGACTGGTGATTGTAGGACACAGTGGAAGTGGCAAGAGTTCTGTCTTACGTGCAATTGCGGGTTTATGGAATGCGGGTACAGGTCATATTATTCACCCTTCCCTGACAGAGATGATGTT
>JANZYY010000218.1 GCA_026419705.1 Fischerella sp. | reverse complement strand
AGGAGACAAAGGCGAAGTTTAATTGTTTGATAAGACTATTAGATGCTGCAGCAGTGCGAGTCCGCCCAATTGGACTAACTTCATTACCTACTCGAAACTGATACCAGTACCAACGCTCAGGCTCCAGCCCCCGCACATCAACGTGTACCGAGTGTGCTAACTCAGGAATCGCCAGTACTTTCCCACGTCGCACAACCTTCTTCATATTTTCGTCAAGAGCAACCTGCCAGTGTACCACGATGTTTTTTGCTACCATTCCACCGCCATTGAGTGGATCTGGAGCTAGTCGTGTCCATAACACAACGCCGTCTGGTAATGGATCGCCAGACGCGACACCAAGACTAAACGGATAGTCAGAAAACCTAGGTTTTGCCAATACAGGACGCCACTGGTTAGTTATTGCTAACCCTGTTAAAAATCCTGCACCCAGCAAAAAATTCCGCCGTCTGCACCGGATTGGTAACAGAGTGCTATCTATCAGTTCCATATTCACTCTTGCTCCCACTTTTATTTCGATATGGTTGGCAAACTTAGGGTGGATGAGTAGTATCAATTGACTCGTCTCTGGTTTGTCCAACTATGCAAAACGAACTTACCAACCTAGGATCAAGTGGGGATTAAGGTAATGTTAAAACTGACTCTACAAATTTCAGATTTTGGATTGAATTAAATAAAGGTTTAGGTTTGGTGTGAATTGGCTGTTGAGCGATAATGGCTAATGGGAAATAAAGCTGCCAATTACCAATCAAGCATGACTCGAGCGTGTATATAGCTACAAAAACTCCGCAATTCTCAGTACGGCAGTTTCTAACACGGGTGGCTCATGCACTAAGGCAAAGCGGACATAGCCTTCCCCGAATTTGCCAAAACCAGCACCAGGTGAAGCTGCTACTCCTGTTTTTTCGACTAGTTGAGTACAGAATTCTACAGAATCTTGGTTCCAAGGTTCTGGTAACTTTGCCCAAACATACATTGTGGCTTTAGGTTTGGGAACCTGCCAACCAATGCGATGTAAAGCATTAACAAACACATCCCGACGTTGGCGGAAAGTATTGACAACTGTTTTGACGCCATCTTGCGGCCCGGTGAGAGCTGCGATCGCCCCATTTAAAATTCCGCGATACTGATTAAAATCAATTGCGGCTTTGACTTGACGCAAAGCACGAATTAACTCAGCATTACCAATGGCATAACCGATGCGGAAGCCGCCCATATTATAGGACTTGGAAAGAGTAAAAAATTCAATGGAAACGGTTTTCTCTGGATCGGCTTGGAGAATTGAGGGAGCGAGCGATTGGGGATTGGGAAGATTTTTATCCCAGTCCCCGATTTGCTCGAATACTAAATCAACGTAGGGAAAATCGTGAACCAGGACAAGATTGTGTTGCTGACAAAATGCGACAGCTGCTTGGAAGAAAGATAATGGTGCGATCGCGCTGGTAGGATTGTGTGGGTAGCTTAACACCATCATCCGCGCTTGTGCCAAGACGTGTGCGGGAATATCAGCAAAGACTGGTAAAAAATCGTTTTCTGGCAATAGTGGCATTGGGTAAATTTGACCACTAGCTAAGTAAACTCCCCCTGCATGGGAAGGATAACCCGGATCGAGTAACAGGGCAAAATCTCCTGGGTTGAGAACTGCTAACGGTAAATGGGCGGTACCTTCTTGAGAGCCGATTAGTGGTAGCACCTCTGTTTCTGGATCTACGCAAATGCCGAATTTTTGCTCGTACCATTGGGCTGCTGCTTTGCGAAATGCTTGCGTACCGTGAAACAGCAAGTAGCCGTGGGTACTCGGATCGTAGAGAGACTGAGCGATCGCTTCGATTGCGTGTGCTGCGGCTGGCAGATCCGAAGATCCCAGCGATAAATCTATCAATTGCTGTCCAGCAGCCAAAGCTTTTGCTTTGGCTTTGTCCATATCAGCAAATACATTTGATTGTAGGGGTTGTAAACGTTTGGCAAATTGCATTTTAGTTCTTTGTCCTTTGTCATTTGTCGTTTGCTGGTTGTTGGTTTTTGGGTGGTAGCTGGTTGTTCTACCAACCACTAACTGACGTGCTATGGTACGTCTGGTACAACTACTAACAACCAACTAACTAATGACCAATGACTAGTTTAAGTGACTATCCAAGAGGCTGAGTAATTTGTCTTTGCCGATAACTCCTTCAGTAGATGCTAATATTTTGTCTCCTTGAATGAGCCTGAGGGCGGGTACTCCTTCTATCTGGTATTGTTTGACCGTAACTGGATTTGGATCGACTTCCATTTTCACCACTTTCAGGCGATCGCTGTAGGTATCGGCAGCAAAGTTTACCATTGGGGACATTAATGTACAAGGACCGCACCAAGAAGCCCAAAAGTAAACCAATACCGGTACTTCCGCTTTTAATACTTCGGTTTCAAACTCAGCATCAGTTATAACTTTTACACCCTTATTCATTTCAGTCTCCTTCGGTTGACACACAAATTACTCTATCCCAAACTAGTCAATCGTCCATAGCAAGCAGTCGATAGTTATTTTTTACTATTAACTATTAATAATAGTTAATTATTAACTATTGACAAATGATGCAAAATCCCACAACCAAAAGGCGTGGGATTGGTTTGCAAATGTGTTATCAAAATATTACATTTGATCCAATTGCTTGCGTAGCGAGTCCAACTCAGCATCAACCACTTCATGATTGGCTTTAGAAGTGGTTGTTTGTTCGGGTGGCAGTTGGGCTTGATTTGCTGTACCGCCTGGCAGGGACATCTGGGCTTTCAGTGCTGCTAATTCATCATCAATATCGCTACTAGCTTCTAAGGCTGCAAATTGGTGTTCCAAATCCGCACCAGCCAATTCGCCTGCTGATTGGGCACGAGCTTCTTGCATCAAGACTTTTTCTTCCATGCGCTCGAACGCTGCCATTGCCGAGGAGGTGTTCATACCACGTACCATGCCTTGGAGTTGTTCTTGGGCTTTGGCAGCAGTTATCCTGGCCTTGAGCATTTCTTTCTTGGTTTTAGCCTCAGAAATTTTGCTTTCCAGCTGGATTAAGTTGCGCTTGAGATTCTCAACTTGAGCAGTTTGCTGATCTAAGCTGGCTTTAAGGGCTGTTGATGATTCTGTAAAAGTTTTCTTGCGTTCTAGGGCTTGGCGTGCTAAATTCTCATCACCTTTTTGCAGGGCCAGCTGGGCATTGCGTTGCCACTTGTTGATTTCATTTTGGGCATCATTGTATTGTTTTTCGGTGCGTTTTTGGGCAGCGATCGCCTGAGCTACTCCCTGGCGCAGCTGTACCAAGTCTTCCTGCATTTCCAGGATGGCTTGTTCCAGCATTTTTTCAGGGTCTTCGGCTTTACTGACCATGTCGTTGAGGTTGGCGCTGACTACTCGCCGAATGCGATCAAATAATCCCATAACTTTGTTTTTCCTTTTGAGATTTACGCGCTTGCTTTGGCAGTGAGCTTTTTTACTGTTTCATTGCTACTTATTTCAATGTAATCCTTCCGGACTATTTCGATCCTGCTGCTCATTCCTAAATAAACACAGGAGCTTGGTAAGTAGTAGTTAAAACTACTAACCAATGACCAAAGATCGATAACCCTTATTCTTAAGATATTCTTTCAAATTAGTAATTGCCCAATCCGGCTCAATCCCCTGTTTTGGGTAATTGCTGGGGTATGGATTGGGTATTTTCCCTACCACTGGGTAGTTGTGCTTTCATTTGTGACAGTTCGGCATCAACACTAGCTTCTAATGTTGCAAACTTTTTTTCCAATTCATCTGTATCAGTAACCGCTATTGCTTCTTTTTGGGCTTCTAGTTGTTCGACTTTTTCTTCCATGCGCTCGAAGGCATTTAGACTGCTTGTACCAGAAACACCTTCCAGTATTTCTTGGAGGCGCACAGCTGCTTCTGCTGAACGGGCGCGAGCAATATACATATCTTTTTTAGTTTTTAGTTCAGCAATTTTTAGCTCTAGGGAGTGCATATCCTTTTTCAGTCTAGCCACAATGTTGGCTTGTTCCTCTAGTTGGCTAGAGAGGGCTTTAGCAGTTTCTTGGTAAGCACGACGTTTAGTCAGAGCTTCCCGTGCAAGCAGTTCGTTGCCTTGTTGTAAGGCTAATTGGGCCCGACGATACCATTCTTCTGAGGCAGACTCAGCTTGCGCTGCTTGCCGTTCTGTGCGTTTTTGGCTCGCGATCGCTGCTGCTACTCCCTGGCGCAATTGTACCAGATGATCCTGCATTTCCATCACGGTTTTTTCTAGAACCTTTTCTGGATCTTCTGCTGCCCTAATTAAACTGCTAATGTTAGCACGAATCACTCGCCCAATCCGCTCTATTAGTCCCATCTCGGCCCTCCATTTACTTTTCGCCTGTCAGCAACCAAGCAAAGCGTGAGTCTATGACCTTCATCGTATCGTATTGTTTTGCCCCTTAAGGCTGCTGCACTTTGGCTTTGATTCCCTTTGCTTGTAGCATTTGCATATGTTGTTTGACTTGTTGTTTGGTTTTAAAAGCTCCTAGATAAATAAATTTTTCGTCAGGTGATAAATAAGCATCAGGAATTACCTGCCGTATTTTTGCAAAGGAATCTTTACTTTGATTATCTGTAACAACATGATAAAATCCATCCGCCAAGGGTTTTATTTCTGCATCATCCAAATTTTGTGTGGTAGGGACTGTACCTTGTGGCTGCCCATAGGGGGTAGTGGAGGCAGGTTTTGTATCTGTCTTGAGGGGAGTTGGTGTGAGAGTCGGGGTAGAAGAAGTAGGTTGTACTTGCTCAACTGTAGTTTTTGTAGGAACTGCAGGATTTTGAACGGCGACCGGGCTAGGAGTTGATCTCGCTGCTGAAGTTGGTTTGGGTTTAGGTTGCAAACCAACTACATCATTTGGGTTTTTTACCTCTGGAAACTCACTAGTAGCTAGATTGGGATATTTGGGTATGGGGGTAAGTTGTGGTTCCGTTGGGGTTTGGGTATTGTTGTTACCAGCAGTTGTATCCTCAATATTTGTTGCTGAGTCAGGAATTTTAGACCAACCATTTAGACTCAAATGTGGCAAGCTTTTCGGATTAAACAGTACATAGCCAAGAGTCAGGCTTGACATCAATAGTAGCAGCATTGAGCCGATACCTAAAGGTGAAAACAGACTATCACCGAAATTACTACGCTTGTTTGTTTGGGGTTGTTGTTCTGCTATGCTTCTAAGTAATGCTTCTGATGATTCCAAATAATCATCCGGCGGCTTAGGGAGATTATTTGACGATACAAGATTTTGGCCTTTATTTTCTCCAATCGCTGCGAGCACAATACTGGCAGAATTAGGTATGGGTTTAGTTGTTTTTTTTTCTACAGTGGGAGTCAGAGGCCCTTCGAGAGCATGCTGCTGTGAAGAGTTTTCCTTCACTGTTGTTGGCACTTGCTCTTGGGCATTTGATTGCGATTCAGATGTTGGTGGTGTCGTGCTTGAAAATTGTGCCAAAGAAAACGTTTCACCATTGTTCGCAGTTGGTGAGTGTTGAGTTTTTGCTTCTGTTGTAGCGATCGCGGTTGAATGTTGGAGTTTACGGCTGCTCGAAATACCCACACGGGGTTGTAATGGTGCTTTATGTGTAAATCGAGTGCGTCGATAACGAGCTAGTTCTTGATCTAGTTCTACTTCTAAACTGGACAGTGCTGCTGCAAGTGCTGGCTTTAACTCGGGTGTTTTGGAGGATTTTACACCTGAATCTACTGGGGGGTTGTGATTCATTGTCTATCTGCCTCAAACTTAGATTGCCGGATGATTCTCAAGTTAAAAGCTGTTTGCTTTTCATCTTTTGGCTAAATAGCGATTGCCAATTGCTTTATTTAAAGGTACATTTGTGCTGATGCTATCGAAAATTAGCATAGATTTATTGCATAATTCAAATGCAATGGTGGCAGCCCTTTACTAGGATGTCGTTTAATTCTGTTAATGATATTTTAGGTCTTCTGCAAATACAGGCAAAGCTGCAACAGCAGCCATTTCAACGTTTACTCAAGTGCTGGTCTGAAGTTGTTGGAACAGTCATCGCTGCTCACACTCGTCCTTTGTCGATTCAGCGCGATGTTTTGCGAGTTGCAACTTCCAGTGCTGCTTGGGCACAAAATTTAACTTTTGAGCGCCAGCGCTTACTGATCAAGCTGAATGCAGTGCTACCTACTCCTTTGGTAGATATTCGTTTTTCCACCGCCGAGTGGTACGCTGCTAAAAAAGCAAGCAATCAGCCGCAAGCGCTTCTACTGCGCCAACATCCAAGTTATCTTGGTGAGGAAATAAACAGAAGTCATCAAGTGAAATCCACTACTAAAAGTGCCGATGCAGCTTTTGAAAATTGGGCACAAGCAATGCGATCGCGATCGCATCACTTACCCCTTTGTCCTGAGTGCCAATGTCCTACACCTGATGGTGAACTCCAACGCTGGGGGGTTTGTTGTTTATGTGCTGCTAAAGGCTTCTCCAAGTAATTTTCGATGATAGCGGCGATCGCAATTCCAACCGCAAAGCAGAAGGTATGGACTATAAACAATGATAAATGATGAATGATAAATGATGAATAATGAAATTTTCAGCCCAATCACATCGACAATTTTCACCTAGTTCCAATTCCCAATTACCAACAAAACTATATCGTAAGTAATTAGCCGGATTTTATATCTATTCCTAATTACAATCAATGCTTATTTCGCAGTTGATTTGGCTACTTCCACTTATGTATTGCTTCAAATTATCGATCGTGATATCTCTTCAAACGACATCGTCAAACTTTACGTAAAATACGCTTTTCATATCGAAACTATGCAAAAATATACAGCTTGTGCGAACGTTAACTCTGCATCTTGCTGCTAAATTAAAAACCACTACGCATCAAAAACACTATTTTTAGCCTTGATCCCTAATGATTTTTAGCCAAAAACAAATGTAGGCAATATTTGGACACAGTTGTATCATATTATTAACAAAATAATTGAAATATATAACACAAAGCTAAAGATATTCTAAAGCAAATTCTATCCTGGGGATCGCTATAACGTCCATAAAAATATACTTTTTGGTACAAAACAGCTTCTATATCCATATGCGAAATTAGATATGTAAATAAGCTTTCAAAGGCAGCATATATTATGAAAAGCATTAAAAACTTGACTTCTGCCTGTAAATATTGTCGTTATTATCAGCCAGAGGGGCGTCGTGGAGGCATATGCCAGCAGTTAGGAACACCAGTTCAAGCAGCTTGGAAAGCTTGCTGTTTGGCGCTTCCTCCATTTGCTCCTTCTTGGGAAAGATTGGAAGACGCTTGGAGTTTGCCAGATGCTACACCAGTCATAACTTCGGATCTGAATATAACAGTGATTTCTCCTATTGAAGAAACAGTTAGCTGCACATCTTCTGAACAGCTAAAAACTAAGATAATGGTAAATTAGTATTTTGATATTAGATTGAGAAAACTTTGGTGTGAGTTCAACTCAAATCAAGTATAATTTTGAGTAAATTCGTCAAGGTTAAATGGAGACAAGACCCTTTTACAGTAAGCTTTACAGAGTGTGGCGCTGAGAAAGTGGGCAGTAAAAAGTGAATTTCTAGTAATTTCCAAATAAAAATTTTTTAACAATTATGGGTCTAGAAATAGCCTTGATATGTAAAAAATCGCTTCTTGAAAAGAGGAGCGATTTCTGCATTTATAACCAAGACGAGTGGGAATTTTGCACTTGTATTTAGCTCAACTAAGAATAAAGCTTATTCACATTGCTAAATAATCCTTGGTGTCTTAATGACCTGGTGGTGAAACATCGATTGTTATGGAACCACAAAGACACTAAGACACAAAGGTAAAAGATAGTCTAAGGAAGCCAAGGATATTGGCGAAAATTCGGCGGGCGTTTTTCCAAAAATGCTTGTTTTCCTTCAGCTCCCTCTTCCGTCATGTAATAAAGTAAGGTGGCATTACCAGCCAGTTCTTGTAAACCAGCTTGTCCGTCACAGTCGGCGTTGAACGCTGCTTTTAAACAACGAATGGCAATGGGACTTTTTTCTAAAACTTCCCTTGCCCATTGGACCCCTTCTGCTTCTAGTTGTTCGACTGGCACAACGCAGTTAACCAAGCCCATTTCTAGCGCTTGTTGGGCAGTGTATTGGCG
>JANZYY010000217.1 GCA_026419705.1 Fischerella sp. | reverse complement strand
ATACTGCTATGTGTACGGTGGTATCTAAGATATCCATTGAGGTATTGAAATCACCGAAGAAATGATGCTGGAACAGGGACTAGAGGTTGATCGCACAACAATTTATAGATAGATTATAACTTACTCAAAAGAATTTAGAGAAAAGAAGCAGAGCTGACCTGAAACCAAGCAATAGCTCTTGGAGATTTAGTGAGACGTATGTAAAGGTAAAAGGTCAGTGGAAATATCTGTATCGTGCTGTTGATTCCAAGGGTCATGCTATTGATTTTAGGTTGAGTGCCAAATCTAATGCACGAGCAGCAGAACGATTTTTCCGTAAAGCTTTGAAAGCTCGTCATCACCAAACTCCACGAGTAATTAATGTAGATAAAATTGCTGCTTACCTAATTGCTATCGATCAACTCAAAAAACAAGAAATCTTGCCCGAGGAATGTGAGTTACAACATTATTTGGAACCGCTGCATAAAACTTGACTTTCCAATAGAGTCTTTTTGTTCTCAGTAATTTTTTTGCAACACAACCCACAAAAATTGTCAGTTTGATGATGCGCGATCGCGGTGATTATGGCTATAGCTCCTAGGATTTAATTCTTTTGCTCACGCCTGTTCACTAGCAGCAGAATGGGAATAGCAGCAAGTTGAATGATAACTGAAAAGACAACTAGGGCGTTGATTGACCTATCGTATAGAACCCCCATTAAAGCACTACCTAAGAACCAGGACAAGCCATAGCCAGTGTTAAATATACCAAAAGCAGAACCACGTTTTTCAATTGGCACCATTCCAGCAACTGCGGCTTTTAAAATTGATTCTTGCGCTCCCATACCTGTACCCCACAACACAATTCCCGATACAGCAAGATTGATGTTGCTCAAAAATACTAGCGGTGCGAACAATGAAGACAAAACAACTGCAACCATGAGGATGGATATGCCCACACGGTCAAATAAACGCCCAAACACTAATGCAGCGATCGCATCAACTCCCATTGCCAAAGAATACAATAAGGGAATTGTATTGTCTGTGGCGATCGCTTGAGTTTGAAAGTGATAGGCAATTAATGGAAAATCAGCAAAGCCTGCGGCCATAAATGCCACAGCCCCTAAATAAATCCAGAATCTTAGCGGTAGTCCCTTTCCGGTTAATTCAGGAGTTTGGTGTTCAAAATCACGAGGATTTGGATAAATTCTCTGACCTATCAACAGGACGATCAGCCCAACTAAGGCAGGTACTATAAGAATTGCAAAACCGCCCCGATACCCACCCTGAAAATAAACTATCGCCGCTACAGCCAATGGTCCCATCACTGCACCAATTTGGTCAAGTGCTTCATGTAACCCAAATCCAAAACCCCCTCCCAGTCTCAAAGCTGCGTGGGACAGCAACACATCTCTAGGCGGAGTGCGAATTGCTTTACCTGTGCGTTCACCAATCATCAAAAAAGCCGCGACTTGCCAACTTCCAGCTAAGGCTAAGAGTGGTACAACTGCGGTATTGAGGGCATAACCAATCGTGGTAATTTTCCAATATTTACGGGTTTGGTCGCTAAGATAACCAATGTAAAGACGAAAACAATAGCCTATTAATTCTCCTAAACCTGCTACTAGCCCGACTACAAAACCACTTGCTCCCAAAACTCCAAGATAAGCACCCGTAATGCTCCGCGCACCTTCGTAGGTAGCATCTGCACAAAGACTGACGATACCCAGCATCACCACAAATTTGAGAGCAGATTTTGACCTACCCTGTGCCATATAAATGTGTCCTGCTAATTGTGCTTACTGCTCCTGGGGCTTAAGCCCCTACTGTGGCTACAACCTCGCCAGTCAAGCTGGTATCATAACCACCGAGTGCTTGTAGTTGGGAAATTACCTGTCGATGTCCCAAAGTACCGAGTAATTGTTGCACAGGTGCTTCTTCCAAATATTGCTTGAGAATAACTAAATCATATCGTGACTCATACAGAGGAATAAAACCTAGTCCAAAGGCAGTAGCAATCGATGCTGAACTCACCCCTGCATCTGCTTTTCCCGTAGCCACAGCCAAAGCCACCTCGTGATGGCTATTTACTATTTGATCAAATCCCTGTACAGCTTCCCAGCTCACTTTCGCCTCCTGCAGTTTCCTATCTAATAACTCCCGACTACCAGAACCCTGTTCGCGGTTAACTATCGTCACTCCAGGTTGTGCTAGATCGGCAACGGTTTTTAATTGCTTGGGATTCCCTTGCTGTACTAAAAGTCCTTCTTCCCAAACACCAAGGTTAATCAGAACAGCCGCTTTATCTTTGAATACACGATGCACAAACGGCGTATTATGCTCCCCTGTTTGCGGACAGTATAGGTGCATACCAGCAATGTGAACCTCACCCCGGCATAAGCGTTCTAAGGCAGTCAAACTGTTAGCAAAAGTCAAGTGTACCCGCAATTCTGGATGCCAGCGTTCGGCGGCTCTTGCCCAGAGAGAAAGTGCAGGTGAACAACCAGCCAAAACAACGGTATTGTACAACTTTTTGGGATCATCTAAAAGTTTGACGAGGACAGTATCCATTATTAAAGATAAGCGATTTGCTGCACCATCAGCCGGGATCATCTCAGTCCGAAAGGCATCTGTGCCAATGAGAGGATGAGCCACCCATTGTTCCCCCACCCTTGCTAAAATTACTCGCAGATTCTGTCCCACTGGCAAATTTTGAGCAGGCACAGCCTCTATTTCCGGTAAATCTTCCTCCAGCCAAAATAAATCTTCTACTTGGCAGCCAAGAGCTTTTGCCAAGCGTAAGGATATTGTAGTTGAGGGAGCATACTGTCCTGATTCCACACCGCTAATAGTCTGACGGGTAACGCCAGCCAAATTAGCCAAATCCTGCTGATTCATCCCCAGTCGGGTTCTAATTTGTTTTAAGTTATTACGAAGAACTTCCTGTTTCATGTTTTGACCCTAAGAAATTTGACTGCTGATAGATCAAGTCCCGTCACGCAGACACCCATTGCCTACTTTGCGTACTTTGCGTACTTTGTGGTTCATTCCTCAACCCCTCCACCAGTAAAAGACCTATATCTGCATTAAAAACAGTCTGAGTGGATCTAACTTGACATACCACGGAAAAGGACGCTCTTTGATAGTTGACCATTTTTCTTTAAATACTTCTGCCTGGATGTCGTAATCGTTTGATTGCATCGGTGAATTATGTAGCTTCAAGTAAAGTGTCATCCTATGAGGTGTTTCCCGTGTGTGAGCTAACCAACAGGGGAAGGTATTTTCAGCATTGGCATCATTGGTAATCGTAAGATGATGGGCGCGAATTCCCACATAAGCTAATGATTCAGGAATTGGCTCTATAACTTTGAGAGTACAGCCCCAGTCTATAGCTTCTATTTGTGTGGGAGAAATTGCTCCCGCTCGTGAGAAGTTTTTACACCCAGTTAGTTGGGCGACAGTGTAAGTAGCTGGACGCTCAAAGATAGATTGTTTTTTACCGTAGGCGATCGCTTGTCCTTGAGAAATAACCAAAAGATGTTCACAAATTTCGTAAGCTTCTTCTAAATTATGCGTCACAAATAGCGTTACCCCTTGATAGCTACTCAGTGTCTCAATTAGTTGTTCTTGCAGATGGTGTCGCAGGTGGGTATCGAGAGCCGAAAAAGGTTCATCTAAAAGCAACACTTCTGGTTCTACTGCTAAAGCCCTCGCTAAAGCTACGCGTTGCTGTTGTCCGCCAGATAGCTGCTGTGGATAGCGATTTTCCAGTCCTGAAAGTTGTAATTTGGTAATTTGTTCTCTTAAGCGACGCTGACGTTCTGCACTAGACAAATCTTGTAATCCATAGGTAATATTTTGGGCGACTGTCAAATGGGGAAACAAAGCGTAGTTTTGAAAGACAATCCCCACACGGCGTAAGCGAATTGGTAGGTTAATTCGTCTGTTCGAGTCAAACAAAACCCTTCCATTAACGACAATGCGACCCCGCTTAGGAGTTTCTAGCCCCGCAATACAACGTAAAGTCATGCTTTTGCCAGAACCAGAACCACCCAATATTCCCAGCACTCGCCCTTCTAAGTCAAACTTCACTTCTAGGGGATAACTGGCGAGTGGTTTGTGAATGTCTACTAAAAGTTGCATCCTTAGTTTTGCTTATTTTCTCAGTAAAACGCTTTTGCCGACGCTGTTCCAGGCTACGCGCCCATAACAGCAATAGAAAAGCCCAAAAAGTCATCACCAGCACCATCAAGTTGGCTTTGCCATACTCTTGGTTCTGCACAGCATCATAAATAGCCAGGGGTAAGGTTTGGGTGCGTCCGGGGATATTTCCTGCAACCATTAAAGTTGCACCAAATTCACCTAAAGCTCTGGCGACGGCTAAGATAAAGCCAGCCAAAATTCCCGAACCAGCCAAAGGTAAGGTGACTCGCCATAGGACTTTAATTTCGGAGTCTCCCAGGGTACGGGCTGCGGCTTCTAGTTCGGGATTAACATCTAAAATGGCGGCTCTGGCTGCTTCTACAATTAGGGGTAACGCAACTATGGCACTGGCGATCGCTGCTGCTTGCCATGTGAATAAAATATCTATGCCAAACCATTCCAGTATGGGGCTACCTCTACCTAAAGCTAACAAGAGGTAAAAACCAACGACGCTGGGAGGTAGTACCAAGGGTAAATTCAGCACCGTCGATATGATGATTTCGCCTGGAAAACGGATACGGGCTAAGAAAATTGCTATTCCTATGCCAAAAATTAACAGCAAGACTGTAGCTAGTGCGGTGACTTGCAATGACAAGATATAAGGAAACCAATCCATTAATTTGCTGTCTCCCCAGGTAAAACGAAGCCATATTTCTTCATTAATGGTCTGCCTTGTGACCCGTTAATATATTGGGCAAACTGTTGAGCTTGTGTCTGATGCTTGCTCTTTTTGACAACAGCCAACATTTGGTCAATAGGTTGATGTAGATTTTCAGGAATTAGCTCCCATTTTCCAAGTTTGTTGACGCTTAAAGATAAAGCCACAATACCAACATCAACGTTGCCAGTTTCCACATATTGTTGAGTTTGGCGGATGTTCTCCCCTAGTACCAGTTTCGGCTGGATTGCATCCCATATACCTACTGACTGCATTGCTTCTCGGGCGGCGATACCGTAGGGAGCATGATCTGGATTGGCGATCGCTATTCTCTTATATTCTGGTTTGGTTAAATCTCTAATATCTTTGGGGTTAAGTTTACTGTCTTCTCGTGTCCATAGAGTAATCCGTCCCCGTCCATACAAAGCTTTGGTATTGGATACTATTAACCCTTTTTTGTCAAGTTCTTCCACAAATGACTTATTAGCAGCTGCAAATAAATCTACTGGTGCGCCGCGTTCAATCTGTTGCGCTAGTTGTCCTGTGGAACCAAAGTTAAAGGTGACTTTATTTCCTGTTTCTTTTTCCCATAAAGCACCGATTTCTTTAAACACATAATTGAGGTCAGCCGCCGCAGATACAGTCAGCGTGACTGGTTTTTGAGCTAATAGTGTCTGGATTGCTGGTGCTTGATGGAAGAAAACTCCCCAGCATGCAACTAGAACTGCGACTAGGCCTGACAAGAGAAAATATCGTCTTTTGATTTTCATTCAAGTCTTGTTTATGACTAACAGGCTGCTAGCTGATATTGATACATGAATGTAATTTTACATTCTGTAGCAGGAATAACTAACACTATGACAAAATGCTTGCACAAAGATTGCATAGTAAAAATACTCTGCAAGTAAAAATCATGCAAAAGTACAGCAATCCTTAATAAAACAAAGAGCGAGCGCCCAAGAATTAGGTATATCGCTGTCTGTTATGAAATCACGAGTGCAGCGTGGGTGACAAACGGATGCTGTAGGCAATGTGATTGATTTCATCCCGCTTACTTCTGGGTGCTATGCTCATACTACTATGAGCTGCCTTACTTATGGCAGGCAGTGAGAGTTACAAGTGCAGAGTCGATGCTTGCATACGGATGTTTGCTTAGTCTGATGCAGGGGATGAATGGAGTTATTCAAGTTGGGGTTTATGCCTATTATTTTGGGCGATCGCATCTGGGATCAATGAGTGGTTTAGAAACGACTATCTCTGTTGCAGGTACAGCATTTTGTCTGCTGTTGTTTGCGCAGGGGGTTTGACAAGTTTGGTAGTTATGCGCCAATTTTGGGCTTTTCTTTGATATTGCCTTTAGCGATCGCTTTAACTGCATTTTGGGTTGAGATGGCACAGAAAACAAGTTCAGCCACCTAAAAAAGTTAGAGTAAAAAATTTGCCACCCGATCGATTAAATGGAGGTATCTATCTTGAAGTGGACTGAAAAATTCCAATCTTTGTTGGTCATTGCTGCTGTTTTTATTGGGCTAACGTTGGGACAAATTACTTGGTTCTCTGAAAATGCTGTTTATTTGATTGTCCCTGCTCTGGTGGTGATGCTCTATGGAGTATTTCTGAATACTACACTGAGTCGCTTAGGTAATGCATTGCAAAATTATAAGGTGACAGGATTGAGTCTGGGAATAAACTTTCTCTGGACTCCCATATTTGCCTGGGGACTAGGAGCAATTTTCCTCAGAGATACTGCTGACCTCTGGGTAGGACTGATGATGTTGATGGTTACGCCTTGTACGGATTGGTATCTTATTTTTACCAGTATCGCTAAAGGCGATGTTACCCTTGCTACTGCCTTACTGCCATGGAACTTGCTTTTACAAGTCATGTTATTACCGATCTACTTACTAATATTTGCTGGAAAATTAGTTTATCTTAATACATTTATTCTGCTGGAAAACGTGGTATTAGTTTTAGTTTTTCCCTTGCTTTTAGCGTTGATTTCTAAAAGATTGATTCAAAAAAATAATCATGTTGGACGGCAAATTCTGCTGAAGATAGCTGCAAATCAAACTGTATTTCTCGCTATAGCGATCGCAGCCATGTTTGCTTCCCAAGGACAGATTTTGATGCAACGACCAGATTTACTCCTGAAAATGCTAATGCCTGTATTGATTTTCTTTGGTGTTAACTTCTGGTTAGGGCAATTAATTGGACGCTTAGCTAAATTTAGCTACGAAGAAGTTGTTTGCTTTAACTGTACCACCCTTGCCCGTAATTCACCGATTGCCTTAGCGATTGCTACTTCTACTTTTGGGGAACGTCCCTTAATTGCCCTCGCCTTAGCGATCGAACCTCTGATTGAATTCCCTGTGATGGTTTTAGTTTCCCAGTTGTTACTGCGGCTACGTCCCTGTTGATCTTGAAGTCGAGTATAAAGTTTAGGCTGGAGATAATTTTCAGGAGTAAATTAAGATGAATGACTGTTGTTCCTGAGATAACGTTGAGGAATTGGATAGTAATCAGCATTTGCCATCGGACTTTTTTTCTACTTCACAGGAACTCTAGAAAGCTTACTACTTGCTGAAATATACGAAGTAGTAATTTAAAGAACTTATGGAACTCATACGCACTCAATCTCATGACTGTGTTCTGATGGAAAGACAATATTTCACCTACAGGCGATCGCGATTTTGATTTTAAACTACTCTCAATAAATAGTCTCAGTTGTCGCCTAACTGTTGCTGCTCATCTGGCGTTAAAGTGTCACCACCGATGATATTAGGCTGGTTATCTGAATCTTGCAGCCACTGGAATTCTCTCAGAAATAACTCAGATGCTAGTGAAGGTAAATCTTCTTGACAATATAGTAGGTATTTTGTCAAGACTATGAGCGAGAAATTTAAGGAAGTTGCTAATCTCAAAACTACCGCTAAAAGAAATTTGAATTGGTATTAGTTTACGAAGAACAATAAAAAACAAAAGCCTCCTCTTGTTGGCAAGAGAAGGCTTTTGAGTGAAAAACAAATCCTGGCATCGAGCTATTTTCGCGGTCGGTGGCCCGACAGCTATCGTCGCCGCAGCGGCGTTTCACAACTGAGTTCGGGATGGGTTCAGAGTGGTTCCACCGCGCCATAGACACCAGGAAAGCTTTTAGGTGTTTGTTGGTTGTGGGTGGTAGGTTGGGAAAAACTGCAAACAACTAACAACCATCAACGAACAACAAAACCCTGAAGACTGCATGGTGAAGCGAAAGTAGTGGCTGGAAAGTTTGTAGAGGTCAAGCCCTCGGTCTGTTAGTACTCTGTCTCTTATACACATCTG
>JANZYY010000216.1 GCA_026419705.1 Fischerella sp. | reverse complement strand
TCAGATGTGTATAAGAGACAGCTTTCGCGTAGTGGTGTTAAATTTTACTCTATCGAAGATATAGCCGCGGCTTTGAGTCTCTCCATACAGCGACTCAAGCCTTTAGAGCCAATTCTAAATTTTAGTTATTACGATGATGAATCCGTAAGTAATGTTACGCATGCGGTCAATCCCAATACAGCAACGGTTGAAAGCTTGCTAAAAGTACCGTTTATAGATGCGTCCCTGGCTCAAGCAGTAGTTGAAAACCGTCAATTAGCCGGGTCTTACCGTAACTTAGTCGATTTCCAGCAACGGTTAAATATATCGGGCGATATCCTTGCCCAGTTGATGTATTATCTCAGGTTTTAGATGTTCAAACAACAAACAACTAACTAAACAAACCCAATTCGACTAAGCGGCCAAAAGCGAAACACTGCCCGACCAATGATATTTTTTCTTGGTAAAAATCCCCAATAACGAGAATCATTACTATCATTGCGGTTGTCTCCCATGACAAAAAACTCATCTTCTGGGACTTGTACTGGTGGAAAAGGCTGATTTGGTGGTTCAGCAATATAGTTTTCTTGTAGAGGTTTTCCGTTAATGTAAACTTTGCCACTGTTAATTGCAACTATCTTACCTGGTTCACCAATCACACGTTTGATAAAAGCTTGGTCTTTGTGATATCCCCGTCGTTGGAGTTCTTCAGGAGGTTGGAAGACAATGATATCGCCTGAACGTGGGGGGTGAAAATAGTAAGAGACTTTTTCTACTACTAAGCGATCGCCTGTATGCAAGGTTGGGAGCATTGAATCAGAAGGAATGTAGCGAGGTTCGGCAATAAAAGTGCGGATTAAGAATGCTAAAACTAAGGCAATAGCTATCAAACCCAAATTTTCCCGGAAACTGCGCCAGACTCCTGACAACACAGAAGGTTCTTTTGCGTTACTTTCTTGAGAGGTCATAGAGAAAATAATTAAAAATCTTGGTCGAAAAATTTGTAATTATCAGACAAAGCTTTAGTATAATTCAAGTTTTTTCCTCCTTTTGAAAAGCTAATTGCCGACTGGTAATGATGATAATCCCAGTCGGCTTTTTGTGGAAGTTGAAATATAGAACGTCGATTCAAAGTTCAGAAATAGTCTTTATAGCTGAGACAAGAAAGAAGGGGAAAACTGGAGGGGGGAATTGGAAATTGGGAGTTGAAGCACTGATTTTTCCTTTGCCCGATTACCCCCAGTTTGAGACCTTAGTCCTCCTTGTTCTTCTTTTCATTTGAAGAGAATCGAATAGGTGCTCCAGCAGCTCGTTACAACTCTATTAGCGACCTACACCAATATATTGAAAGCCAGCTCTCAACATTGTTTCGGGGTCGAGGAAGTTACGACCGTCAATCATGACCGGGTGGTTCATCAATTTTGCCATCTTAGCATAGTCGAGATGGTTAAACTGCTGCCATTCAGTCACTAATACCAAAGCATCGCAACCATCAGCAAGTCTTTCTGGATCTGTTTCTACCAGAACACCAGAAAGACCATCACGCAAACCAGATTGGGAAACAATTGGGTCATATGCCTTAACTTTGGCTCCTAGTCGATTCAACTGCTCAATCAGGTTGAGTGCGGGGGCGTCGCGCATGTCATCGGTATCAGGTTTGAAAGTGAGACCGAGTAGTCCAACAGTTTTACCTTTGAGTATTTTCAGTGCTTGCTGAAGTTTTTCCACAGCAATGAGGCGCTGGCGTTGGTTGACACTAACAGCGGCTTTGAGTAACTGTGCTTCGTAGCCGTAGTCATCAGCGGTGTGAATCAGTGCGGCTACATCTTTAGGGAAGCAGGAACCACCCCAACCAATACCAGCGTTTAAGAATTTATTACCGATGCGGGAGTCGAGACCAATGCCTTTTGCTACTTGGGTGACGTCAGCACCAACACGATCGCAAATGTTAGCCACTTCGTTAATAAAACTGATCTTGGTTGCTAAAAAAGCGTTAGCAGCGTATTTAATCATTTCTGCCGAACTGAGATCCGTTACCAGTACTGGCACTGGTGGCAAAGACTGGTCTTCAGCGTATTTGCGCTCTACGATTGGGGCATACAGTTCTTGCATCATGGCGATCGCTTTTGAGCTATTGCCGCCTAAAACAATGCGATCGGGATTAAAAGTATCGTAAACTGCCGAACCTTCTCGCAAAAATTCGGGATTGCTAACTACATCAAACTCCACTGTCATCTCAGGCAATTGTTCTCGATCGCGTCCTGCACCGACGGGTACTAGTGTTTTTTGGCGTTCGGCAATGCCATCTAGAACAATCATTCGTACCCAGTCACCAGAACCAATGGGAACGGTAGATTTATTGACAATCACCTTATAGCCACCATTTAAGTGGGCACCAATACCACGAGCAACAGCTTCAACGTAGCGGGTATCGCTTTCACCAGTAGGTAGAGGCGGCGTTCCTACGGCAATAAACAGAATCTCTCCATGAGCGACTCCAGTACTGAGTTCGGTTGTGAACTGGATTTTACCATTAGCAATGGCAGCCTGCATGATTTCCGAAAGTCCCGGCTCGAAAATAGGCGACTGCCCAGACTTCATCAACTTGACCTTTTCTTCGTTATTATCTACACAAATAACATCATGCCCGATATGAGCCAAGCAAGCACCTGTAACTAAACCAACGTAACCAGTACCAATAACGCAAACACGCATCTTATTTTAATTCCTCGCTTTTTTGGGGCTAATTTTCTAGAATCAGCTCTTAGAAACTGTGTCATTAGTCATTTGTTGATTGTTGTTTGTTCCAATCAACGCCCAACTACCAACTAACAACTAATCACTATTGACTACTTTTTATACGATTGCGGAAATCTTCTACAGTCAGTTTTAATCCTTCTTGCAGAGGAACGGTAGGTTCCCAATTTAACCAAGTTTTTGCCCTAGTAATATCAGGGCGACGGCGGCGCGGATCGTCAGCAGGAAGTGGCTCAAACTTAATCTTGACATCTGGGTTGATGAGATTTTGAACTGCCTGAGCTAATTCTAAAATTGTGTATTCATCGGGATTTCCTAGATTTACCGGTCCGGTGTAGTCATTATTCATTAATCGCATCAGTCCTTCTACCAAGTCTGAAACGTAACAAAAACTACGTGTTTGCGAACCATCACCGTACACTGTCAGAGGAATACCCTGCAACGCTTGAACTACAAAATTGCTCACTACTCGACCGTCGTTTTCTAACATCCGAGGTCCATAGGTGTTAAAGATGCGAGCCACTCTCACATCGACTTTATTTTGTCTGTAATAATCAAATGCTAGTGTTTCAGCAATGCGTTTGCCTTCGTCGTAGCATGAACGAAGCCCGATGGGATTGACATTACCTCTGTATTCTTCGGTTTGGGGATGAACTTCTGGATCGCCGTAAACTTCACTTGTGGAGGCTAATAGAAAGCGTGCTTTCACGCGCTTAGCTAACCCCAACATATTCAACGTCCCCATCACGTTGGTTTTAACAGTTTTAACAGGGTTGTACTGATAATGTACCGGGGAAGCAGGACAAGCTAAATGATAAATTTGATCGACCTCTAACCGAATTGGTTCAGTGATGTCATGACGGATAAGTTCAAAATAAGGGTGATTCATCCATTTGAGGATGTTCCGTTTGTGACCTGTGTAAAAATTATCCAAACAAATGACTTCGTGTCCATCAGCTATTAGTCGGTCGATTAGATGGGAACCAATAAACCCAGCACCGCCCGTTACCAAAATTCTCATAGTTTTCCAAGTAGATAAAGATATTCAACAGCTGCTGCTGTACTTGTGCTTAGAGTACCCACTCAAACAAAGAAAATACAGCACAAGTAAGAGTATCCAAAGAAGTATTGTTAGTCAAATTTCCTTTGTATGTGAGTCTTGATGTTTTGATTCAATTGCTGAACAATTCTTTAAGCAAAATTATCAAACATCTTCTGGAAATACTGAGCTTTTCCCTAAGATTTCATAAAATCTTCAAAAATATAAAGTTTTTTAAAGTCGGAAATGTTGTTTGTTGTTTGGAACCAAGCACCGAACAAAAACCAAAAATCAACGAACAACAAATTACACAACTGCTTTAGAACTGGGAATAAGTGCTGGTGAAACCGTTGATTGAGTGCGTTGTGGTTCCCCAAGCATGACAATAGAACAGGTCAGTTGTCTAGCTAACTGAGTTGTGACATCACTAATCGCTAAACCACCCGGACTAGTGCGATTACGTACAAAAGGTAGCACGACTAAATCGTATAATCGCGCCGCCTGCAAAATGGCTTGGGCAAGATTTTCATGAGCGATAATTTGAATCTCTGGTGGGTTAGCTAAAGCTAATTTTGATACTAATAGGGAGAGCTGCGATCGCCTCCACGCTATTTTGTTGGAACTAGTGCGGCGTTCACATACATTCAAAACTGTTACTTGTGCTTGATTTGCTTCTGCGAGAATTTGGGCAAATTGCATCGGTTGCAATGTTGGTGCCATTAAATTTTCCACTGGCACTAAGATCCGTTGAATTTTTTTCGGTGATTCGACCAAACGAGTCACCGCTACCGGACAATGTGATGACCACACAACGCTATCAATGACATTACCGAATAAACGCGCTCTCAACCCAGTTCGTTTACCCCATCCCATCAAGATTAAATGAGCTTTTTGTTCGCGTGCCGATCTGCTAATTCCTTGTGCAAAAGCATCATCGATTCGCAGTAATGGTTCTGCTTCCACACCCAATACTCGACTCAGGGCTGTAGCTTTAAGCAGCAAACGTTCACTGCGTTCCACAGAGACTTCTAACTGGGGTGCATCCATATGAGCTGTGGCAGTGGCAACAGCTAACGGTATAATCCTGCCATTTGTCTGACGTGCCAATAACGCCGCCATTTCAATCAAATACTGCTGTGTTTGGGGATTATACACTGGTACAACAATAGTAAAAGGAGTACCGTCTCTTTTTCCAGAATCAGTGTATGGTGGCGTTATTGACGGTTTTTCCTTCCCAATTCCGGAAGTCAAACCAACAGCAAACCGACTGCTCATCAACGACCCTAGTGTTGATGTCAGCAACATTAGGGCGATCGCGCTATTTAATACCGTTGGCGATAGCAACTTATTCTGATGCGCGACTAAAGTTGCAGCTAATGTCACACCCACCTGAGGTAATGACAATGACCACATAGTTAACATTTCCTGCCAGTTGTAGCGGTAAAGTAACTTCGCTGCCAAAGCAGCGATAAATTTGCTGGCAATTAAACCTACTAAAAGCAAGAAAGTTAATTTAATTGTGGTGATACTGCTAAAAAGGGCAGGCAAATTAAAGAGCAAGCCTAAATGAACAAAGAAAATTGGAATGAATAGTAAGCTACCAACAAACACTACTTTCTCTTTTACCGGGCCCTCACCGACCGCCTCATTCACTGCCAAACCAGCTAAAAAGGCTCCGACAATTTTTTCTACCCCTACCAATTGAGCACTTACGGCTGCAATAAATACAGAAAGGAGTACAAACAAGAACTGATTTCCCTCGTCGTTTCCCGAACGCCGAAAAAATTCTTTGCCTGCCCAATTGCAGCCAAGCAGAATGATAATGGTGTAAATAATTAGTGAATTAAATAAAGGAATGCTCTGCCAAAAACTCAAGTTGGCGGTGTTGGCAGCTAAACAGAAAGCAAATACTAGTAGTGCACCCAAGTTCGTTAAAACGGTAGCCCCGATTGTCGTGCTGACTGCTTCGTTGTTTGTGACTCCCAAACGATTAATGAGAGGGTATGCTAAAAGTGTGTGGGAAGCTAAAATAGAACCAACTAATATCGCTTCATTCCAGCCAAAGCCAAAACTCCTACTGAGCAATGTTCCCACTACCAGAGGTATGCTGAAGCTCAAGCAGCCAAAGCCGAAAACTTGATTTTTTTGGCGGCGGAATTGCTCTAAGTCAATTTCTAAACCTGCTACAAACATCAAATAAATTAACCCAATGTCTGCAAGCAGGCTGAGAACAGGGGATTCTGTCTGGAATACATTCCAGCCATGGGGACCAAGTACTACTCCCGATAGCACTAAACCTACCAGTCCGGGCAGTCGTAAACGCTCAAATACGACGGGTACGATTAAAATGACCACCAGCAGAATGGCAAAAGGGATAATGGGTTCCTTAGTGAGAACTTGGGCGGTTTCTTCAACAGCAAGAACTTGTGATATCAGTTCCATAGGTAGGACTTGCAGGGGTGATGGTGGGACTGTGATTTTCCTAAGGTAATCCTTGAATCTTCACAAAATAACAGCAGAAGCCACCCGGACAATGAATATCAAAATTTTACTTACACTAACTAAGCAATTATCTAGGAACGAACTACCTATGGGTGGATTTGACTCAAAATGAACCGCAGGCGATCGTAGTCGTCTTTGAGCAACACGCTCAGGGTACGTCCGGCTCGGACGAGCCATTCTCGATCAGCTTTACGCAATTGATATACCTCGCGAATGGCTGCTGCGGTCAAAGAATCTACTGGCGCACCGTTGACAAAAAGCAGTGTCCGCAGAAAATCTAGCTGTTCGGTAAATTTAATTATCGCTTCGCTTTGGCATCGATAAACTGGTTGATGAATTTGTGGTGGACGAGGAGGTAAATACTGATACAATCGAGTACTATCATCTCCGATATTGGAGCCTGCTGCAAAGCCTACGATCGCAGCACGAAACTCGGTTTTGAGCATAGCGAATATTTGGGGTTGTTCCTCTCGCAACTCTTGCAGCGACAATCCGAGAGCAACCGGTCTGTGTATGGAATCAACGGGCATTGTTGTGGCATGATATACTACGGCATACACTTGATTGCCTGATTCTTCATCTACAGAATAAACCCAACTGCCAAAGGGAGGCATAGGGGGAAAGCTCAAATCTTCCGGCTCCAGACACTGGGCTAAAAACTCGCAAGTACTGGTTTCGATCACCTCTGCAAAGTGGTTGGGGTGGCGATCGCCTCTGTGAAATTGTGGTAGGGGAAGACGCATGGTTGTCACTAGTCATTGGTCATTGGTCATTCGTCAAGAGTCATTGCTATTCACAAATGACAAATGACAAATGACAAAGGACTAAATTTATTTCGTTTTTTTACGTCCGGCTGTTGTCTCTACAGGTTCTAATTCTGAGAGACGAAAGGTAACTAATTTATCCCAGTTACCACCTTCAAACAGTACGGCGACCTTACCATCACTTACCCGTTGCACGAGTCCTTCATAACGATAATAGATGTCTTTTGGATTCTTGACGCGAACAGTTGCTCCTGGCAGGATCATGGTTTTTACTCTCTAGGCTTCCTGTTAATAGCTTAATACTTGTGACTGGTCATTGGTTAGTTGTTGGTAGTTGGTTGTTAGAACCAATAACACACGAAGGACTAATACTTCTGCTTTTGGCGAAAATTAGCTACAGATTCGACTATTCCTAAGGCAATAAAGTTTTTCAACATAGCAGAACGCCCGTAACTCATCCAAGGTAAGGGAATTCCTGCTACTGGCGCTAAACCAACAGTCATGCCAATGTTGACAATCATCTGAAACACAATCATCGACAAAACACCAATCGCTAGCAATGAGCCAAAATTATCCTTGGCAGTTTGGGCAACATGTAATAGGCGCAGACAAATTAAGCAGAAGACAAAGAGCAATATCAAGCAGCCAATGAAACCGAACTCTTCTCCCACAGCCGAGAAGATGAAATCCGTGTGCTGTTCGGGAACGAAATTCAGCTGAGTCATTGGACCTTTGAAAAGACCCCATCCCCACCACTCACCAGCACCAATAGCAATGCGAGATTGGATTTGGTGATAAGCAGCGCCGAGGGGATCGGCTTTGGGGTTGATGAATGAGGTGAGTCGATCCTTTTGATAATCTTTGAGCACGTGGTTCCAAACAAACAGACCGAATTCGCCACCCAGCATATTCAGACACCACGCACCGATAGCGCCAAGGTTATATTTTCGCCAAGGAAGGGTACGCCAGCCAACGATTCCCATGATTGCTGACCAAACTAACCCTAAAGGTCCGAAAGTAATGTCTTTGGACAAAGCGATCGCAAAGGGCCAGGGTATGCTAAAAAAAATCGCGGCAAAAATCGGAGAAATCATTAGTATTAGCCAGCCTGGGTTAGCATTTGCCCAGTACAACAT
>JANZYY010000215.1 GCA_026419705.1 Fischerella sp. | reverse complement strand
GTACCTACACAAAGAATAATTTACATTTTTATTCAGCAATGCCTAATTAGCAATTCAACTCAATCCAAGTTAACTTAAAAGAATGTTAGTAAAGTTTACAAAACAAGCAGTCGAGCTTGCTTGACAAATTTATGTCTCTATCGATTAAGTCTATAAGATTGCTCTATTAAATCATGAACCAGGTAGACTACCTCCGGATTAGTTTGATCGATCGCTGTAATTTCCGCTGTCAATACTGTATGCCAGAGGGGGTAGAATTAGATTACATCCTCAAGCAGCAGTTATTAACTGATGAAGAATTGCTGACTCTTGTTCGGGAGGTCTTTATTCCAGTAGGATTTACTCGGTTTCGTTTGACTGGAGGAGAACCCCTGTTGCGTCCGCGTGTGGCGGAGTTGGTGAGCGCGATCGCTTCTCTTTCCCAAACGCAAGACCTCTCGATGACTACCAACGGCTTTTTACTTGCTTCCATGGCACAAAGCCTCTACAATGCTGGACTACGACGAATTAATATCAGCCTGGATTCCCTCGATCCCGATGTGTTTGACCAAATTATCGGTAATCGCGGTCGCTCTCGCTGGCAAGATGTTTGGAATGGTATTCAAGCAGCTTATAATGTGGGGTTTAATCCCTTGAAACTAAATGTAGTGGTGATCCCCGGCGTCAACGACCACGAAGTTTTGGATCTTGCGGCGCTGACAATTGACAAACAATGGCATGTCCGATTTATTGAATTTATGCCGATTGGTAATGCTCGATTGTTTGGCGATCGCGGTTGGGTACCCTCAGCCGAACTCCGACAGAGCATCCGCGCACGTTGGGGATTGACAGAAGCACAAGTTTATGGTAGCGGTCCAGCTGATGTCTTTCAAATTCCGGGAGCGAAGGGGACGCTAGGATTTATCAGTCAGATGTCGGAGTGTTTTTGCGATCGCTGTAACCGGATGCGTCTTTCTGCTGATGGTTGGTTGCGTCCGTGTTTATTAAATGAAACCGGGCAAATAGACTTAAAAACTGCTCTCCGTGCTGGTGTTAGTACTGCTGAATTACGGGAGCAGGTGAAACAATTACTGACAATTAAACCCGAAGTTAATTTTAAGCAGCGTGACTCAGGTACAGCTGGTGCTTACACTCGCACCATGTCCCAAATTGGGGGGTAGTCCAGAGTCTAAGATCCAAGAGTTTTTTAACTCTTGAACGCCAGGTGCCATACAGAAACGGCCAGCAAGCGTTCGCCGGATGCAAGTTCCGCAATGCACTGGCTGCTCTTGACTCTTGACTATTGACTTAGGCTTGTCGTGAGTAGTACTCAACCACAAGCAGTTCGTTAATGTTAAGCGCTACCCATTCGCGCTCAATGACGCCGTTGACTTTGCCAACTAAGGTGTTTTTATCAAACTCCAGATGGCTGGGTAGGTTTGCAAAACCGGGGTCTTGCAAGTTAGCTTCCACTAATTTCCTGGATGCTTCTCTGTTTCTAACACCAATCACCTCTCCGGGACGGCACTGGTAACTGGGAATATTAACTACACGACCGTTAACTGTGATATGACCGTGATTCACCAATTGGCGTGCTGCTGGGATGGTGGGAGCCATACCCAAGCGGAAAACCGTATTATCCAAGCGCATTTCTAGCAATTGCAGCAGCACTTGTCCGGTAGAACCAGTAACGCGTCTAGCTTTCCGTACGTAGCGCAGCAGTTGCTTTTCCGTCAAACCGTAATTGAAGCGGAGTTTTTGCTTTTCCTCAAGACGGATAGCGTACTCAGAGCGCTTCTTGCGGTTCTGACCATGCTGGCCGGGAGGGTAAGAGCGTCTGGCACTTTTACGAGTTAATCCTGGTAATTCACCCAGGCGACGTGTAATTCTTAATCGTGGTCCTCTGTATCGGGACATGAGCTTCCTAATCTAATCCTGTTTCAACTTTACCCAGACATATTATTTTGACATTCCCTGACCAAAATGTGGTAGGGATTCTTGGTTGAAGGAATACACACCTAAAAATCATGCAGTTGTCCGCATTCTCACAAAGGTGATTTTCGATCCAAGCTTTGACTCTGATTGCTTCAGAATCAGTTTCGACGTGTCTCGCCGTACTGTACTTGTTATTTTCAGCTCTTGGTTGCAAACGCTCAGCGTGCCGTCTTAGCGCTTGAGTTTTCAAGTGCCCACAACACCGTCAAATGCCAGCAGCCAGCCCATTTGCGGATTTTTCGCTACATCTAAAGACAATTGTATCAGCGATCGATGGCGATCGCTGCTTGAGGTATTCAAGCCCAATCATAGCAACGGCATAGCAGCTTCCCGAAAGCTTGCTGCCAAATTGGGTGAGAACAAAGTTTCAAGATGAGATAGCATAACCTTGGGTGATTGGAGCAGAACGGACATGCCAAAAAAGAAAAACAGCAAATACTCACACAAAATGATGCTACGAACTAAATTAAGTTCTAGTGCTGTTATTGCTGCACCAGCATTAGCTGTGGTGGGATGGTTAGGAGTGACTTTTTTACCTGCTACAGCCATCACCACCTCCTACGGAAATGAATACAGTGCTTGCGCATCCCAACTCTTGAGGGCTGGTATTACTGCGGAAGCAGCTTCACGCTCTTGTGCGGGAGCATTGCGACCTCGGGATTTGTCTGCTTGCGTAGCTAAAATTGAGGACGAGACAGACATAGCAGCAGTAGATGCTCTCTCCACCTGTGGACAGTCATGGCGCCCTGAGGACGTGGGTACATGTGTAGTTAGTATTAGTCAGAGTACGAAGGAGGCTGTTAACAAAGAAGTTTTAAATTACTGCGGTGTCAGTTTATTGCCAAAACGCTACGCTCAGTGTGTGGTGGGTTTGCGATCGCAAATTGAAAATTTAGCTCCGATTCAGGCTCTAAATACTTGTATTGATGCAACTGATTACATTAGTGGCTTATTACCTTCTTTTATACCTACAAATACAGGTAATCCTATTTTTCAACCCTCTTTTCAAACTCAGCCAATTCCCATTAATCCAAGCCCCGGCAATCTAATTCCCAACAATCCAAACCCTAGTAATATGAAAAACCAGTAATATGCTATTGGTGTCTTCTCCCTGAGGGGACGCCCCTGTTATATCAAGTTTGGGTTTAGATGAACGTTTTTCATGACAGAAAAGTCATGCTACGTCATACAAAGATATATATTTTCTGCAATTTTCATTTACCCCACACTATACAACACTATACTTAAAAGTACTTGCTGTACGGTGTGGGGCTTGCGACGGCAATAGCTAAGAGTTTTCCCCTGGGAAATCTGAAGACCATGCTGAATATTTTTGAAATTCTAGTCTTCTTTTTTGCCAAAGGCCATCTGTAAAGTTACTGGAACGCCATCGTCTTGGTGATACTTATCTGCCCAAGTACGGATAACTTCATCCAATTCTTCCATAGCCTGTTCCATCTTTTCAGGTGGGATATCCAACTCTTCCAAGACACGCATAGTGTTAGGTCTTTTTTCTGCCCAATCTCTCATCATTCGGAAGTAGCGAGCAGTATCTTCCACCATGATATATGTGCGTTCCTGATCGTCCGCTGGCGCATAAAAGGGACGGGTGAGAGCATAAAACGGCATTCCCCAAGGAGAGTCAATGCGAGTGACAGTACCCGAATAAAGCAGACGGCGCTTGATATGCTCCGCCAAGGCTTCACTCAAAGGCATCTGATGTTCTTTGGGTAAATCTTCCTGGGATCGCTTGTGCAGAAATTCAATTAACTCTAGAAATTCAAACGAGGTAATTAATTGAGCATCCGGCAAATTAGGCGGTAATTTTTGCTCAATTTGTCTTTTTTCCTCGCTAGTTAAACTTGTGCCGGGAATGCGCGATCGCCCTGGTCGCCAAGGATATTTTTCCATCCAGACGTAAGGGAACTGAATTAGATAGCGCGGTTCTTGAGAACCAAGCATCTTTAGCAATTTGCCCTCAGTTAACGCCTGTCTGACTTCCTCGACAATGGCTTTGACTCGCTTTGGTTCCAAGTGGTGCAAATGTCCTGTCATTCGCAGGTTTTGTCCCTGTTCTAGATAGGTCATGTAGATTGCACACTTAGCTGCGGTTGCGGCTGCATCTAAAAACGCCCCATGCCTGTGCCCACTCGTCCGCATAGCACTAAAAGCCAGATAAAGCATGATCTGATCCATCGCACTGGGGCCAAGGCGTTTGATCAGATCTACGTCGTTACTCATATAACAGACAGTTGAATAGCACGTTTACAGTTATCAGTCAACGGAGCATACACCCGACTGAAGGCGATGTCTTTACTCAGATGATCTATTATGCGTTACGCATGAGTGTTGTTGGTAGTCATAATTGTGATTTAGTCCGTATTTTCTGGCAAATTGGCAGAATTAACTAAGGGTATAGAGTTAATTTGCTGGAAGTTTTGCAAGTAGTTTTGCCCAAATATGGAGATTTGAGCAATTGTATGCAAAAACCAACAAATCAGTTGTTCTATCTGTGGGGCTTACGTACCAAAAGTTGGAACTGACTAGCTGGAAGAAGTTCAAAAGCAAGAGTTCACTTTCGTTGCTAGTAGCCTTCTAGATAACTGCTTGGCTGTGGAAAATTCCAGCACTGCTAGCCGAGCAAAGAGTAAGTTACCTACCCCATAACTGACTTTTACTAACAGGGTATTAGATTGCAAGTTAGCTAAGGGCATTCAGCTTTTGCAACAACCTCTGCTATGCCTGTTCCACAACGGAAAATTCAACCTCAGATGATGAAGGTGGTATTTTCAGCAGTCTCACAGTCGACGCCACGTATGGCAAACTGCCTTGCGTTTGCAAAATTTTGGTGATGCCCCTGTGACACAGTGGTTTAGCTTGAGGGAAATTCATAGTCCTCAATTTCAGGTGATCGTTCAAAACTAAAAAACCTTTTATCTCTTAGTAAAGATTTTTGTTGATTTTAGCAGTTTTGCTCTAGTGCATATGTAAAAAGATTTACAAATTTACCATTGTTGTTAAAACTTTTATTTACAGACAGGTGAAAAAGTTCATGAATCTCAGGCTCACTTATACATGCAGGCGGATTGCTTAATTTTTTTTAACAAAAAATTCGCTTTTTCTTTAACTTTTGACTATGGCAGTGTCGTGAAAATTACTATCCAGTTGGAAATCAATTCACAGTATTTCTTTGCCTCTATAGGCTCTACAGTATAGGGGTATTTAACTTCTTTTACTAATGCTCCGATCGCTTAACTTTGATGATTAAAGAAACGAACCGCCAAGACACTAAGTGCGCTAAGGAAGAGGAAAACAACAGAGATAGAAAGGTTGATTCAACAAGCAAAGTTGGTTTGCCAAATTACTAGTTGAAATTAATTTTTAGACTTAGGAACTTTGTTGCGATTTCGCATTTTTTCATAACTGACACCAGCCGTACCACCAGTTACTAATAAAACTCCCAACACTTGTATAGGTTGCAAGTTTTCTTGAATAATCAACCCAGCCAGAATCACTGTTAAAGCAGGAATAGTAGCGCCCACAATTGCAGAACGCGTGGCTCCTAGTTTGCGAATACCAACATTATTGAATAAATAACCAAACAGAGTGAATGCGCCTAAAATAAAAGCACTTAAAATCAATTCCAGCAATTTGTTAGGATTTAGTAGCAAACTCCAATTCATTGGTAAAGGTAGCATCAGACCAATGAAGGACAACAGCAACACGGTAGCGAAATTAATTAAGGTAAAGGAGACGGGATGTAGTTTGGCTGCACAGATGCGTGTGAGAATTACGTACACGGCAAAAGTGACTCCTGAAGCAATAGCTGTAGTGCTACCCAAAACGTTACCCGTGCCAATGTTTGTAGAACCTGCTAAAACTAGCATCTGACCCAAACAGATACAAGCCAGCGCTCTCAAGCGGAAGGAATTAGGTTGATCTCGGAATAAAAACCATGCCAATAGTCCGCTAATGGCTGGGTAGATAAACAACAGTGTAATCGCCATTCCAACTGCTATTTGACCAATGGCAATGTAAATTAATACCTGAGATAAAAATAGAAAGCATCCGCTGACAATCGACAATAACAACACCCGCTTGGCTTGAGCATTAACAGTAGATGATTTTGCTCGTGCTGATTGTATTAAGTTTTGCAAGTCTTCCCATACTTGCGGATGCATCATGGGAGCCAGAACTAACATCAACGGTACAACTATGAGCATCCGGAGCATTAAAATTAACAGAGAATTCCCCAAAGTCGGCGGTAGCAAACGCTCGACTTCAAATACTCCAAAAATCAGAGTACCTGGATTAAAAACCACTTTAATGGCTACGTTGTAAAGCGATGTCGCCAGCGTTGACAAAACGACCAACAATAAACCTATTGCTGATACCGATGATGTTCTCGCCTGACGAGAAGGTGGTGGCGCTGGTGTATAGTCTTCTGGCGGCGGTGGCGGTACGAATGCAGCAGCAGGCCTGGTTTCGCGTTTTGGGACTATCCTTGTTGGTAGAAGATGGTTTGCGATCGCTTCCTTGGGCAGACTGGATTGTGAAATAGTATCTGTTTGTTGGAGTTTTGTGACAACTTCCTGAGAAACATGCTGTTGTTCAGTTGGTTTTTCTTCCCAAGTGGTAATATCTTGCTGTTGTTCGTTTTGTTGTTCAGTTGGTTTTTCTTCCCAAGCGGTGATATCTTGCTGTTGTTCGGTCGGTTCTTCATTAACAGGTGAGACTAATTGGATTACTGTGGGAGGAGACGATCCTTTTTTGGTTGTTGTAAGTTCTTCACGCACCAGTTCTCCACGCAGGCGATTTACTAACTCTGCTAAGATTTCTTCTCCTTGCTGTTGTTGAATCGACATCCGAGATAGCTGTTGGGAAAGATGATTTTGATAGTTCTTTACCTCCTGCTGCAAGGTATTAAAAGTGATGGTAAGAGTATCATCTAATGAGCTAAGAACTTGATTTGTTACCGCCTTGTCTTTTTCTACAGCTTGGTTAGCTAAAGTTGACAGCGAAGATTGTAGTTGTGACGATATGTGATTCGCCAAAACTTGTGCTAACTGACTCAACAATGGTTGCAAGTTGCTGAATTGGGGATCTTGAAGTAAGTCTTCTTTTTCTTGTTGCAGACGTTGAACATCATTAGTCAAGCGGAGTTTCTCCGCTTGTAGTTGCTGGATATCTTGCTGTAAAGACTTAAGCACGGTTCGCTGAATAGTTTGCAATTCTTCTTTGACAGTTCTGAGAGCAGTGTCTGCTTCTGTGAATGGATCGCCTGCTCGTGAGTTTTGCGATCGCTTTTCCAATCGTCCCATTAGTTTATTACCTCTGACCCCTTGACACACCAACCATTTTTTGCGTATCAGAGTTTCCTAAAAATACATTTAACATGGAAGAGTGTAAATATAATCACAGTTTACCTGTCAATCAAGTATTGATTTGTAACTGTAACTATTTTTGTGAAAAATACACGGTCCTGCGATCGCCCGACGAGCATTTTAGAGAATTAGCGTTCGCTAGGGGTAGTCTTGTCAAGGTGTGTCAAAAACGAACCCAAATCTTAGTACCTCTCAGCGAAGGGGCACCAAGAAAAATCCATTGCCAAGACTCACAGTTTGACAGGAGTGTAGGGAAACCCCAAAATGACTCATCCCAAGTTTAAAATCCGGAGAATGCTAAAGATAGCAGCACTTAGTCCTGCGCTCGCGGGCACAGTCACCAGCCAAGCAGTAGCAATGCCTTGAAGAGTTTTAAATTGAACTAATTTGGGGTTTTGCACCACTCCAATGCCAACTACACCGCCGACAAGAGCATGAGAAGTGGAAACAGGTAATCCTAGGCGGGAGGCAATGAGGATGGTGGTGGCGGTTGCAAGTTCGGCGCAAAATCCACTACTGGGTTGTAAAGGAATGATGCTTCCACCAATAGTAGCGATAACTTTTTTGCCCCAGACAGCTAAACCGGTGACAATACCAGCGCCACCAAGTACTAAAATCCAGATGGGAATAGCGATCTCGCCGAGCGGTACTGTGCCGGTGTTATGAATGTAAACGATCGCTGCTAAAGGAGCGATCGCGTTACCAACATCATTAGAGCCATGAGCAAAGGCAACAAAACAAGCACTCAGTAACTGAAATTTGGCGAATAGGCGCTCAACGGTAGATAATTGGGAATTTTGTGATGGGGAGGTGGGGAGGTGGGGT
>JANZYY010000214.1 GCA_026419705.1 Fischerella sp. | reverse complement strand
ACAGTCAACAGCTGCCCAAATGGCGAGGATACCAGAGTCAGAAATTCAATTAATCAACGGTTCAGGGCTGGGAGTCGAAAATCGCATTTCTGCCAGGGCTGCTTGTGCGATGTTAATGGCAATTCAACGGGAAGCACTCGCACATGGGCTGAATTTAGCAGACTTGTTTCCCACGTCCGGGTTCGATCAACGGGGAACTTTGCACGCCAGACACATTCCGGCTGCTACTGTGATTAAAACTGGCACTCTCAACGATGTTAGTGCTTTAGCAGGAGTTATGCCCACACGCGATCGCGGTTTGGTTTGGTTCGCTATTATCAACCGCGGTCCATATGTACCAACTTTCCGTTCTGAACAGGATAAGTTTCTGCAACGTCTTTTACAGCAACTACAAATAGTTCAAGGTGTTCCTCCTGTTCTCACTCCCCACTCACCCATCAATTCTGTGCCACGACTGGGTGCAGCCAATCGTAATGAAGTTTTGTTTAAGAGTTAGTTAATAATGGGTTGCAATTTCTTCTTGGATACTTGAGATGGAGCGATGAGTTAAACAATAGGAATAGATGAAGAACTGCGCGAGACGATGGTTACTGGCTCACCTTGCGATCGTAGCGTTTGTGCTACCGTGGAACCAATGTGCATGAGGAAAATCAAGAACGATAGGTATGAAAGAAGTAAGTAGGTCGGTACAAATAAAGCTAACTAGTTAAGGTCGTCATTAGTTATTGGTCATTGCTCATTGGTAAGGGTTTCAAGCATATTTATGTTCGTAACATAGCTTGATTTATTTCCACTGACTTAACTCATATGATAAGCGCAATTATGAGAAGCGCAATGTTGCACTCACGCAGCCCAACGGCGAAAGTGAGCAGTAGCGAGAGAACCAGAACGAAGCGCTAAGACTCCGTACGTCCGCTCCACTGCATTTTTGGACTGCTCTAATCAGAGTGCGTTTCCCGATTGCCACACAAACCATCACGCATGCTGCAAAAATCAACGGCTGAGCCTAGTATGGTTAAAAAGGGTTGCAGCAGTTGAATCTGACCAATACGAGAAATTCCACCTATTGCAAACTCTTGATACCAAGCAAAAAATACCAGAAATATGCTCTCACAATGCTCACGTAAAAAAAATCCGAGCCAAACACTGATGGAAACATGAGTTGGGAATGAGACATGAGAAGTAAGCATAATTGCCAGCAATATCGGAATCGATCGCACTAAAGACCAGCAAATGGTTCGCCACCCCCCAAACCTACGCGACAGAATTCCGCCTTCAGCATAACCTAAACCCGCAGCCGCGATCGCACAAACATCTCCATGGTGGGAGCGGTGGATGACGAATGAGCAGTAGGGTCAATGCCAGCCCTGCTGGCACTGGGGCGCGACCAATTCCAACGATGATTGGATCGAGATCGGTCACGGCGGAACGACGAGTTGCAGGCAAGGTCAGACTAAATCCGAGAACCCCAAGAAATCCGTAAATAAAACCAATCCATTCGGGTTGAGTGTGGGGATATTGCTTGATTAAATCTGCGATTACCCCTCTCAAGATTTCTCTTCTGTTTGATTAGCGCATTGAAAAATATTTTCTCCAACTCGCAGCCAGTAGCGGACAAGTCGCAAGTTCTGCACAAGGCTCTTTGCTGTGATAAAATTCATGATTCACTCGTGCAATACTCCATTGAGGCAAGGGGCGCTCGACCAGTAACAACGGCTGACCCGGCTCGACCAAACCTTCGGATAGCACTCGAAAGTACCAACCCGATCGACCTGTATTGATGACTCGCTTTGGTAAATCTTTCATGCGCCACCGTCGCGCCAGTTTCCAGCAAGGTTCTCTCGGCTGTGAAACCTGAATCTGGGCTTCACCCACTGCAAAAATATCCCCAATACAAACATCTGTTTCCGTCTGACCCGAAATTGTAAAGTTTTCGCCAAATGCTCCGTAAGGAAAGTTGGGTAGACCGAGTTCTTGTTGCCAATCCGGATAGTGACTCGCCGCATAAGCAAGAACTGCTTTCTCAGAACCGCCATGCAGCACCAGATCGGCTTGTCCATCTCCAACGAGATTTGTTTTTCCAAGATGAACCGCTCCAGCAATTGGCTCCTTAAAGAACCCTGTCGTCCAAGGGCGATCCATTGGATCGCTCGCACCTTCCACTCCAAGTTGCTTGGGTAAACCAACTTGAATCGATAGAATGCGAGGGATATTCATAAGCAAAATGGTCAGGTAAGCTATGCGATCGAGGACAAATCAGCGCCAAAGTTAATGTGAAAAACTTGTCCATCTAGAACGAGAGCAGGAACGGTTTTTACCCCTGCGGACTCTGCTTGTGCGATCCGATTGGGCGTTTCGGTCAAATCCACATACTCCAAGTCGTATCGCTCTGAATCAAGATGTTGAACAATAGCGCGATCGACTTGAATACAAACGCCACAATCACCGCGACCCATGTAAAAAATGCCTTTGCTTTTCATGCTGTGATTCCTCGTTGCTATAGTGGACTACACTAGAACGATAGAAAAATCACCTTTGAACCGCAAGCAGGTACTTTTTCGTCGGGTAAATACGTTTTGGTAGTAAATGTGAATTCACAGAACCCTCGCAACCAGGAAAAATTTTCGGCTGCTTCCAGCAAGTTCATTGAGATGTTTGAAGATTGCATTGGGTGTAAATGGACACTTCACATTCTGAACCAAATCCGCTGTGGTGTAAATCGTCCAGGAGCCTTGGTGAAGACGAAAAAAGGACTGACAACAAAGGTATTAAATGAACGCCTTGCGAAGATGGTTCAGTTTAGAATTTTGGAGAGGTTAAGCTATCCCGAAGTTCCTCCACGGGTTGAGTATCAATTGACTCCTTTTGGACAGAAGTTTCTCGAAATCCTGGATCGCCTTGAAGACTTACACCTCGAATTGATGAGTGACTTGTAGAAACAACTGCAATCCATCTCACACATAAGTTGGTAATTGAGTTCCTAATCACAGTTTAGACGTACTCACCGAAGGCAAGACTCGCACCTGAAACAGGACGCAACTGTTTATGTGCGCTTTGCCACTACTCCACGCACAAACAGCGCAAACGGAACGAAGCAAATCAGCCCCATAGTAAAGACTACCATAACATCGGTTATTGCGAATGGAGCAGTGGTTAAGAATGGCTGTAACAGCAAAAAGATTATCAAAGCGATGAATAGCATACTAGCTTGAAAGAGCAATCCCAAACCAGCAACATACCCAAACTCTTTGCGCCGCCAGAGCAATATTCCGCCGATGACCCATGCGGGCGCGATCAAGAAATCCGAAGTATTGGTCGCAAGTTCAGTTTCAGCAATCAGGGTTCCATTGTTAAGAGCATTGGCTATAACACCAATAACTCGCAGGAAAAACAAAAGACCAAGACCGACAAGAACACCACCAGCGAACCTTTCAGGCACAGCGCTAGTTAGTCGTTGGTGTACAGCTTTCCCCTCAATACTTGCAACTAAACTGATGAGCGAATACACACTCAGCATAACTAGTGCCAGATAAAACAGAAATGCCCAGTTAAGCGGCGAAGCAAAGGTATAGATTATGTAGTTATATAACACGAAGAAGAGCGCACCTGGCCAACAGAGTAGCCCAACCAGTTTGCCACGCCATGTTAACCACATTGAGCCAAGTAGAATTGGTAACCCGACGAAGAGATTGACCACATCATTGGATACGAACGCCCGAAGCAACTCTTCCGTTGGATAAATGGTGGTACGGTATAGAAGCCCAGCGACAGATACAGTCGCCATAAGTATGGCAATGAGGAAAGAGCTAGCATAGATGAGTGTGAGGTCGCACTTGATTGGCAGAGCAGTTTGATGGTCTTTATTTGGAACCATATCCTTCAACTCCCTGAACTTGGAAGTGTGTGCCTAACGCCTGAGTTGAGCCGCGCCGCGAAGCGGCATCGACTTGGACGAGTTGTTAGCCATTAAGCCGGAACGCTCACACACGCATCTCTAGGAATTTTCGAGCAGCAGCAACGCCGGCCTCGACATCCCAGCCCGGAATCACCCTTTGCAGCATCTCAGGAGTTATTTGCGCATCCGCTGACACCAACGCGCGAAGCGCCTCATCACTGGGTGGCATCCCGCACAGGCCAGGCGCATCAGCTACGTACTCCTTCAACAATTCGATGTTGGTGAGGCTACAAGCTTTAAGGAGGCCGACCTGCTCGAAACCGTCTTGCACGTCATATTCCGCTCTCTGCCACCTGCGGCCGTCCCATCCGTAAACGAAACCAATCCATTCCCCAAACGGACGAGGGTCGAGCTTGCTTCCCCACCAGTCTGGCGCACCCTTCAAGAGGTCGGTTTCTTCTTCTCCAAAGTACTCTGCTGCTTTCCGAAAGTACGTCTCGGAATATTCGCGATCGTGGCCCACGAGGAGAATCTTGTTGCTCTCAACGAAGCGGAGGGACGCCCAGTTACCACCACCGTCGTGATAGAGCCATTGGTTAGGCTCTGCATATACATCACGTCCCCATCCCCTCGCTGCAAGTACTGCTGCGAGTGCAGCCCATCCTCCCCTCATTGCGGAAGGGGGAGGAAGATCGACATCAACTAAGGACATACTAGCTCTCTCCGCTGTGTTTGTGCCTTGGGCGTTAGCACCACTTCGCATCAAGGTCGATGCCAACGCTGCCAGAGCGATCTTTACGAAAATCCGCCGACTCATTCAGATTGTCGCTGGCGACGACGCTTCTGTGATGCCTAACGGTAAAGTGCAGCCGCGACCAACCACCTTGAACGTTAGATGAGAAGGCTCTGCTCGCCGCTGCAACCAAATTGTTAGCCTGTTTATCTACGCAACTACTCAACGTCCTGAATCTAAACGCGAGGGCTGGCTGGAGTTGCCACATATAGACGAGTGCAGTAAGTTAACTCTACTTGACCTTGGACATTGCAAAAGCGCTTGTGAAATTCTGTTAATTCCGAAATCAACTTTTCTAGGGCAATTCCTCCTGCTGGAGTGAATCCCTGACTCCGAGCTAAACCAATCAACCCAATCAAATCTAATTGCTGATTAAATCTAAACTCGTGTCGTTGGAAATCTACAAAGCCAGGAAGCCACAATCCTTGCCAAAACAGTTGATAACGTAATTTCTTCAACCATGTTCTCGGTTGCATCGAAGATTACGCTTGACGCTCTAGATCTTTGGACGCTTCAAAAATTAAACGGGTATATTCCTTTGAAGCAGCATCGGTTTGATCCCAAAGGCTCCATACCAATGCTAATCGCCCACTCGGTTTCAAAATACGGCGAAACTCTTGGAGACTCTTTGTAAAATCAAACCAATGAAAGGCTTGAAACGAAGTGACTAAATCGACGGATGCCGTCTGCAATGGAATTTGTTCAGCCGTTCCAGCTAAAAACTCAACTCGTCCGTGTGGGGTTGCTGCCATTCTCATATCTGTATTGGGTTCGATCGCCATAACCTGAACGCCTCGATCTGCCAACAACCTTGCCCCAATCCCTGTCCCTGCTCCAACATCAGCAGCCACTAACCGAGTTGGAGAACTCAAGGCTGACAAAATCGTGTTGATCGCTGAAGCAGGATGAATCGGGCGATACTTTTCGTAATCTTCACCTAGATCGGAAAAATAACTCAACGGGTTTGTTGTCAAATCTGAGGCGGTAGAGAAATCAAAACTCATATTGCTAACCTCGCCACGAGTTGCATTCTCAGACTATCTCAAAATTAGGATTGCAGGCTAACGGCAGAGTTGTGCGGCTGCAAGTAACCTTTGCAAAACCACCAATATCTCCTCACAGTCCGATCCAACAGGGTTGTTAGCTGGATCTCTCCACCGATCTCCTTCAAATACACCCTCCCCGATCGCTTTCTGGGTACTTTTCGGACACAAAAAAGAGTGTGTTAACTTGATGAATCGACTACTTTCTCAGGTGAGGAAAAAAATTCTGAGCGATCCAACCCGTGAAGATGTGTGACAAAATCCCAATAGGATCAGCAAAGAATTGAAGCAACAGAGAATGGGTTGTCCAGATCTCTGTGCGTTGCCCTTCCCAGTAAATCCAGCGACCCACGAATAAGTCAATCGCCAGGAAATGTACCCATCCCATGACTGTTTGATTGGCACAAAGGCTGGCGATATAAGCTAACTACGGACTTAGTAAACTTTGAAAGAACTCAGGCGAAAGAACACGAACGTAGAAATATAAATAGAGCAACCCCAGAGGAACAAAGCACAGAAGAGATTGCATAACTCGTCGGGTCACTTGCCAGTTAGGAAAGATAATCATCAATATCCAAAATGGCAAGACAAACAAATTGCCAGCATTGAATAGAATTTGTTGCATGGTCATTGGTTCTCAACTCCTAGTAATTCCGATCGATGAGGCACGTAATTTCAGATATCCAAATTTCGCTTGCAGTCCTCTCACTCCTTGATAAGTTATACCGTTTCTCCAAAAATGACTACAAATGTTCCTGGTTGGTAGTGAGTACTTAAGTACTCACTACGAACTATGTGTAGTTCTATTTTTAAGAATTGGTATTAATCCGAGAATTAAGGCGCGAATAGCTTTGTCGTCAGACATCGCCTTCATTTCTCAAATTCGACTTAAGATTTACTTGATAAATGCTGTCTTAAAGTATCTTTTAATACCAATAAGCAAATATTAAAAAGATTTTGATAATTAACACATCAAGAAACTTAGGAGTTCAAACTTTTAGAATGAATTTAGAATGCGATCGCTGAGATATTAAAACTCTTGCAAAAGTCATTAACCTAGCGATCTTCTTTGCGCCTTTGCGTCTTGGCCTGATATCGAACGACAATGGCGGCAAAAGTATACTCGATTTGTCTTCAATTCTCTGTACAATGACAGCTATAATTTCTCACTCCAAAGAAACCCTTTCAGCTTTCAGAAAGTCTCGCTCCAGCTAACGACCCCAACCACCCACCGCTAGTAACCTTGAACGCCCAACAGACAACCTCTAAACGGTCGGTGTGCATTGGGATTGTTATCTCGCTGGCGACGACTCCACCAAAAAGTTGCTAGGCAACTCAATATCCTGTTCAAAACCTAGTCTTTTATACATTGTTCTTGCAGCGACCATTAACTGGCTTGTATGCAGTCCAAACACCACTGCTTTGTCTTGCTTCGCTCGATGAACGCAGTCCAAACTGAGTTGCCGTCCAATTCCCTGATTCCGGTACTGAGGCAATACGGCTAACATCCGCACGATGCCCGTTCTGGTTGAAACAGACTGCGACTCGATGCTCCGGGAGGATGGTAAACCACTGACCCAACTAACGCTTGATTTTGTTCAGCAACGATCGATCGTCCCGGCTTTGCGATTTCTGCCACGTTGAATAAGTTCGTTTGCATCTTCTCGCAATTGTCCAAGGTCAGGACATGAGAATATTCACGATAGGCTTCTACATTGAGAAACGCAATCTCATCAAACTCTTGATCAAGGGCATTTCTGATAATCACTGCCATAAAAATCATCCTTGGCTGAAAGTCATCTCAAGGGGAAGATGCGATCGTACCTATCTGTTTAAGCATCCTGTTAGATGCAGGTCGAGCTACTTTAGGGGTTTCTTTTTTAACTTCAGCATCGCAAGCACCGCCTCCTCAACCTTGTACCAAACTTCAGACCCAGGAGCGATAAGTTCAAAATGTGATGTGTTTTCTATAGATGCAAAGGTCACATCGTCACCCGTCTTCCTGGCTGCTTTCATATACTGTTGTCCCAACCACGGAGGTACAACTTTATCCTGAGCGCCGTAGATTAATATCTGTTTCACGCCTAGGGGCAAAAGATTTGATGGTGATGCCAATCTATACCGATCCGGCACTTCGGCAGGTAAGCCTCCGATCAGCGTTGTAATCACAGGTTCACCACAAGATTGGTTCTGCATTGGCAAAAATGCTTCTAGATCGGCAATTCCCGCCAAATTAACGACACCTACGACGCGCAACGGCTCTTTAAACAAGAAGTGACTCTGTTTGGGGAGCCGATGTCGGGCTGCCGCCCAAGTTCCAAGATGCCCGCCTGCCGAGTGACCGATGATGACTACACGGTTCAAGTCAAGCGCGTAAGGTTTAGCCCTGTCTCTTATACACATCT
>JANZYY010000213.1 GCA_026419705.1 Fischerella sp. | reverse complement strand
CCCATGCAAGTATGTGTGTAACAACAGTCGCGGGCATCTTTACATCCTCCTGCTGTTTTGCAACAAAACTAAGGGAATACATTCAGGGAACACTTATTAATTGAACACTCTAGCCTCATGAAGCAAAGCATGTTTTTCAAAACTTTCATGCACGGACATGGGGATAGGTGCAAGATGAGAGCAAGATTATTTTTCTTCCTCTAAAAATATATAACGGTCAAGCAATTAATGCAATATATTAGCTAAATTTATACAGGCAACCAGATCGTCCAGTTTGCAAAAATGCATCAGTAGCGCTAGCGCAGACAACCTCTACTATTGAGCCGCAGGTATGCTACCAGCAGCCAAATTTTCTTCCCAGAAAGAATTGATAATTTGTTGCAACTCTTAATGTTTTATCCCTCTGCTGTCACACCGTGCCTTGTTAGACTGATTTTTAATACACAAATGCATTATTTCCGAACTGTTGCACCGCCTGAAAGCAAAAACCTTGGCTTTCTGGGGCATTGAACAATAAAAACACACAAGAGCAATCACAACATGGTAGATTCCCTAAAAAAACCAGGTTTTGAAGAATTGCGGCCGGGAATAAAAGTTCCGGCAAAAGAAACCCTGTTAACACCCCGGTTTTACACCACTGATTTTGATGCGATGGCGCGGATGGATATCTCCGTCAACGAAGACGAGTTAAGAGCCATCCTGGAAGAGTTCCGCGCTGACTATAACCGCCATCACTTTGTTCGGGACGCGGAGTTCGATCAATCCTGGGATCATATTGACGGGGACACTCGCCGATTGTTTGTTGAATTTCTAGAGCGTTCTTGTACAGCAGAGTTTTCCGGCTTCTTACTATACAAAGAACTTAGCCGTCGTCTGAAAGACAAAAACCCCGTCTTGGCAGAGTGTTTTGCTCTGATGTCCCGGGATGAAGCGCGTCATGCTGGCTTCTTAAACAAAGCACTGGCAGATTTTAATCTGTCGCTAGATCTAGGGTTTTTGACTAAAAACAAAAACTACACATACTTTCAGCCGAAATTTATCTTCTACGCGACTTATCTTTCCGAGAAAATTGGTTATTGGCGGTACATCACAATTTATCGCCATCTGGAAGCACATCCTGAAGACCGCATTTATCCGATTTTCCGCTGGTTTGAAAACTGGTGTCAGGATGAAAACCGCCACGGAGATTTCTTTGACGCTGTGATGAAATCCCAGCCGCAAATGTTGAATGATTGGAAAGCGCGGTTGTGGTGTCGATTCTTCTTGTTGTCAGTGTTTGCGACGATGTATCTCAACGACATTCAGCGCAGTGGCTTCTATGCTTCTATCGGGCTGGATGCACGAGAATACGATAAGTATGTGATTGAAAAAACTAATGAGACTTCCGCGCGCGTGTTCCCGGTGATTCTGAATGTTAAAAATCCAGAGTTTTACGAGCGCTTAGAAGTTTGTGTCAAGAATAACGAAAAATTGACAGCGATCGCCAACTCCAACACCCCCAAATTCCTGCAATTCTTCCAGAAGTTGCCCTTTTACATCTCCAATGGTTGGCAGTTCCTGCGGTTGTACCTGATGAAACCCATTGACGTAACTGCAATTCAAGGTAGTGTGCGCTAAATTCTTGAGATTTTGTTAAAAATTAAGTGGTTTTGCTGAAGGCAGAACCACTTTTTTTGTGAATCAAAAGGAGAGGCTATAAAGGATAATTTGTATCAATTATTAAGAGAAATGGTACTAGAAGCATCAGCAGCTTCTCTTAGATTAGGACGCCAAGGAATGAGAGGCAAGTTGTCAATTTTCTGTGTTGGGCTGGGTATGAGTTTGCTTTTGGCAACTAGCCCTGCTTGGAGTCAAACTCCAAGTACATCTTCTGCCCAAGATTTGGATTTAAGCCCAGAAATTATTGAAAAAAGTCCAGTTTTGCAGCGGTGGCGACGACAAATACCAAATGTATTGGAGGAAATTCAGAACGAACCCAGTTTTCGCACTAAGGTACGCTTGGGTTATTCTCAGTTTCCCTCCACAGGACAAGCAGGAGGAATAAATTTTGGTGTAGAGGACGTATTTATTGGTCGGAGTGGTTTCACAGTGAGTGCTGATTATCAAGCAGCATTTAACGGTAAACGCGAAGCTTATGGTGCGAATTTGTATTATTACTTACGTCCTTTGGGTAGCTATGTTAACTTTGCACCACTATTAGGATATCGGTATTTGCGAAGTAACGATTATTCAACAAATGGGGTGAATCTGGGTCTGAAGGTGCTGTTGGTATTATCCCGTGGTGGTGCGGCTGATATTTCTCTAACTCAAAGTTGGTTGTCTGCTGGTAGTGAGGAAGAAGCAGGTTTAACAACGTTATCGGCTGGCTATGCTTTTACTCCTCACATGCGTTTCTCAACAGATATTCAACTACAGAATTCTCGCCAGAAGCAAGATAGCCGTGTGGGACTGGTTTTGGAGTGGATGCTGTGAGAAGAAGGGAACAAGGGAAGGAGGAGTTGGGGTGATGCGGTAAGGCGGGGACAAACAGACGCGGGGAATTTTTTGATCATTTCTCCGCATCTGGTGTGTCTCCCACCCTCAAGAACTCTCCCTTGTCTCACCCATAAACGCCATTTCTGACTGAATCTATATTTTAGCTTTTGTAGGGTTCGAGGTCTTTCACTGGTGGACCATGCAATACTTTGCCACTATAGCTAAAACGCCCCCCATGACAGGGACAATCCCAGCTTTTCTCGGCGCTGTTCCAATTAATAATACAGCCGAGATGGGTACATGTTGCTGAGATTGCATGCAGTTGTCCTTGTTCGTCACGGTAGGCAGCTACCTTATTACCACTAATAGTAAGTAGCTTAGCTTCACCCGGTGCCACATTAGTTAAAGAAGAATTCTTTAATCCTTTGAGGCGATCGCCCAGCCAATGAAATCCTACCTCTAGGTTATTCTTCAGAGACTCAGTAGTTAAAAACGGGGTTGCACGAGTAGAATCGTAAAGTTTCAGCCAAGGATTATCTACTCCCAAAATCAAATCTGAAAGTAACATACCCGCTAACGTACCTTTGCTCATACCCCAAAGGCTAAATCCAGTTGCTACGTAAACATGCTTATTAAAGGGAGTAAGCTTGCCAATATAAGGTAGGCGATCAAATGAAACCATATCCTGAGTAGACCAGCGGTACTCAAACTGCTCCACTCTAAAGCGGGAACGAGCATAAGCTTCTAACTTTTGGTAACGTTCCTCAGTGTTGGTAATAGTACCAACTTTGTGTCCACTACCACCTACTAATAACAGCAATCCGCCGTCTGAGGTGGGAGTTGTCCGAATTGAGTAGTAATCGCTGCCAGCACCAATATACATCCCCTCTGGTGCTCTGACTGGATCGATGCGAGCAGCAATAATATACGAACGCTTGGGATAATTCTTAGCAAAAAATAGTCCTTGATCCAGGATGGGTATATTAGTAGCAACAATTACATCTCGTGCTCTGACAGTTGCTGCTGCTGTGACTACCTGACAGGGAGTTCCTTCTTCGATCTTCTCTACACGTGTATTTTCAAATACGTAACTGCCATTACCATCAATTAATTTAGCCAGATACAATAAATACTTACGAGCATGAAACTGAGCTTGATTGTCAAATTTCACAGCCCCAGCGATCGCAAATGGCAAAGAAGTTTCCGTAACAAACGAAGCTGGCAATTTTAACTGCACTGCTGCTTCTACTTCTGCTTTCACAGCATCTAAATTTTCTGCTGTTTCTGCAAAAGTATAAGCACTTCTACGGCTAAAATCACAGTCAATCTTTTCTTCTTCTACAAATTTCGCTACCCTTTCGACAGCAGCTTGATTAGAATCTGCATAAATCTGCGTTTTGATTTCACCAATTTCTTTCATTAATTCAGCATAAATTAGCTGATGCAGTGAAGTTACTTTTGCTGTTGTATGCCCGCTGACACCTGTTGCAATTTGTTGAACATCAATTACTGCAACAGTTTTACCTGCACGTTTGAGCAGCATAGCAGCTGTAATTCCTGCTATACCTCCTCCCACAATTGCAACATCAACTGATATGTCATTTTTGAGAGATGGAAAATTTGATGCATGAGGAGTTGAAGCAATCCAATAAGAAATTGCCTTCCCAGGAAGTTGAGACATGATATTTATGAGACACCTGTGCGACTATTATTTTTATACTTCTGAATTTTCGGCAAAATCATCCATCAAGAGTTGAACAGCTAAACACTAAAATTCTCTGTCATAAGGTATATAACCGCCATCGATACCAAGAGCAACAACAAAATAATAAACAGAGAATCTCACGAATTATTTGGAATCGCGATCGCTGTTACTGGAACACTCGGTAATATGAGGTACTGAGTTTAACTGGAGCTAAATAATTTCTAGTTTCAAATATATTCAGAATTCAGTCAAAAAAACTCATTGAAAATAGATTGGTCGAGGGTGGCTGCATGAATAAAAGCTTTAGATCGCTCTCTTGGGTCATATAAAGCTAGATTCAATCTCTATCAATTGGCATAATACCAGCGAATTAATTTATCAAATACTGGTACCGAGGCGGTCAACAACAAAATATTGTCACTTTTCAGTCACATTTATTGCTGATGTTATAAATACGGTGATTAATCAGTACTGCTCCACTCCTTAGAGCCAAAGTAAGTTGATTAAATCAAACTTGAGAGTAGTTACTGATAGATCAAACTTTCTCAAAATTGTATGTAATTTCAATTTTTGACTTCATTGTTTTGACCAGATTATTGCTCAGGAGTAGTCATGAATTCTCGTCTTTTACGAACTTTCTCTTTACTAGGTATCGCATCTGCAATTGTTGGTTTGAGCGGATTCTCAGCACAAGCTCAAGAAAAGAACATTAGCAATCAAGCTGCTGATTTGCAAAACTCCTCTCAAACTTCAATCTTTGCTCAACAAACACCATTACCAACCCAACAGCAGGACCCGCTCACACCAGCGCCGACACTAACACCACAACCCACGCAACCACCAACCCTAACGCCAGAACAAAACCAGCCACCAATACAAACCCCAGTACCCGCGGAAGAACCAGTCCAAACACCAGCACCAGCACCAGCATTACAACCTGGTAGAGCCACGCGTGGTGGCCCTAGCTACATTGGTGTAGGTGGAAATATAGGTATAACAGGCGAAACAACATTAAGTGAAGGTTCTTTCGCAGTTATCAGCAAACTTGGTTTGACGAATAATTTATCTGTGCGTCCCGCAGCTTTAATCAGTGAGGATGCAGTTTTTCTGATTCCGGTAACGCTGGACTTTCCGATTGAGTCGATTACGCAAACAGGAGAAACCCAAATTAGTGCTGCACCTTACCTAGGGGCTGGAGTTTCGATTTCAACAGCAGATGATAGCAACGTTGGCTTTCTAGTTTCTGGTGGCGTAGATGTGCCAATCGCAGACCGGCTGACAGCGAACGCTGGTTTAAACGTCAGTTTTCTTGATGACACAAATATCGGCGTGCTACTGGGCGTTGGTTATAACTTCTAAGAATTCAAAATCTCTTGCGATTACTGCCAAACTAAGTGTGTGTAAAAAAATTCAAAATTTTCATTGGCAGTAATCATGAGTTTGGAGTCATAGGTCACCAGATTTGGATTCATATCATTTCTCTGTCTTGTCTTCTTCGTCAGATTTATTGTGAAATAACAACAGAAATAAATTTTTTGGGGTTGCCTGAACGAGGTATGAATAAGAATGAACTACTAAGTTACCAAGACACTAAGAGTTATTGGTAATGAAGAATAAATTATTCACGTAAATATGCCACACAAACTTTTCGCTCCAAAAACAACTTATATTCTACTTAATTAATATCTGTTCGCTCAAATCAATTTATAAAACTGCTCAGAAAGTAACACTAATTGGAAATAAAAATCATGAAAATTACAAGTATTTTTAATCGTAAATTAGTTGGAAGCATAGTTTTATTAGGGCTTGCATCTTGCACTGTGCCAACATCTGAATCAGCAACTCCTAACAATCAAAACACAACAATATCTGCACAATCTGAGCAACAGAATTCTAACAATCAGGCGTGTACGTTAGTTAAAGAAGGCTTTGGATCTCAAGGACAGGTAAACGTACAAGTGGAAGAGGTAGTAACAGGTCTTGAGGTACCTTGGGGAATTGCGTTTTTACCAAATGGAAATATGCTCGTTACTGAACGACCGGGGCGAGTGCGACTTGTGCGGGATGGCAAACTCGTGCAAAAACCTGTAGCTACAGTCAAAGTTACAGATAGTGGGGAAGGTGGTTTACTGGGTATTGCAGCACATCCGGACTTCGCCAATAATCGCTTTTTCTACTTGTACTACACTGCTGATAGAAATGGGTCACCGGTCAATGTTGTGGAACGCTGGCGTTTATCGTCAGACGGACAGAGTGCCTCGTCAGATCGGGTAATTGTCGATAATATTCCAGTAGCCTTGTATCATAATGGCGGTCGCATTCGTTTTGGTCCTGATGGAATGCTTTACATCGGTACCGGTGATGCACGGAACCCACAAATCTCCCAAGATGTTAAATCCCTGGCTGGTAAAATTCTGCGCGTCACGCCAGATGGACAAGTACCGCCAGATAATCCATTTCCAGGCAACCCAGTGTATATTACAGGCATTCGCAATACTCAGGGATTTGATTGGCATGATACATCTACACTCTTGGTCACTGACCATGGGCCGAGTGGGGAGTTAAATAGAAGTGGTCATGATAAAGTCAGTGTTGCTCAAGCGGGCGATAACCTTGGCTGGCCCGTCATTTACCGCTGCGAATCAAAACAAGGACTCGTCACGCCGTCTATTGTCTGGCGTCAAGCCGTGCCTCCGGGTGGAGCAACAATTTATACGGGAAATGCCATTCCTGAGTGGAAAGGCAGCTTAATTATTGCCACCCTCCGTTCCGAACACTTGCAGCGTGTTGTCTTCGATCCCCAATCTCCTCGGCAAGTTCGGCAACATGAGGTGTACTTGCAGGGTAAGTATGGGCGGCTCAGGGAGGCGATAATGGGTCCAGACGGCGAATTGTACGTGACAACTAGTAACTGCGACGGACGCGGGGATTGCCCATCACAGCGGGATAAAATATTACGCATCACGCGGTAAAAATTCAGGTTTCGAGCAGAGTTCAGGTGATTGTCACTTTCACATCACATTTTGTTTTCACACTTAAAGAAAGCAGAGTTCGAAGGCGATCGCTGATGAGCAAAAGAATATTCTTCAGCTTGACTTTGGCTACAACAATTTCTGTAATGACAATTCCAAGCCTTGCGCAAGCCCAAACCGCAATTCGCGATTTACAACAGCGCTCTAACGGCATAGCTGTATCAGGACGAGTTACAAATATTGTCGGAAATAATTTCATTCTGGACGATGGTACTGGACAACTGATTGTCGACGCAGGTCCGCGTTGGTGGCGTGAAATCAATCTTCAACCAGGGGAACAGATTACCGTCAGAGGTGAGTTGGGTAAAGGTGGGGAATTTGATGCTTTTTCTATCACTCGTGCCGATAATTCTGTAATTGAAATTCGCCCAGCTGAAGGTCCTCCACCTTGGGCAGGTGGTTCCCCTCGCTCCAAACCCAAACCTAAGAAGTAATGTTGAAATGAGAAGCAGTGATTGCGCTCGTAGGCAAGGCACTGATGAATTTAAGGGTTTATGCTGAAAATAATTGTGACTTGCAATACAATTAATGGGCGCAAATTCTTGATTTTATTCTATCCACGAATGAATTCGCTTTTTTTTGGAACCTTCCTGGCAGAATGTATGGATTGAATAACTTAGTATAAATATTTATTTAACTTCTGCCTTCTGCCTCTCTTCGGTCAGAACTGGTAAGCTAACGAGGAATTGATGTGAATAGAAAAAAACATTACAGCAGCGCCCAAGCGCCGGCAGCAATTACTGAAGTTGCAGCGCCAAAGCCATCTTTAGCTTTTTTTGATGCAGTCGCACTGATCGTCGGTATTGTGATTGGGGCGGGTATTTTTCAAACTCCGGCACTCGTGGCTGCAAATTCAGGCAGTGAGGCTGCGGTATTGCTGTTCTGGCTGGCTGGTGGCGTGGCGTCTTTTGTGGGAGCGTTGTGCTATGCAGAGTTAGCAACAACATACCCCGATGTGGGAGGAACCTACTACTACCTGAAGCGTTCCTTTGGGC
>JANZYY010000212.1:7985-8216 GCA_026419705.1 Fischerella sp. | reverse complement strand
GAACTACCTTTGACAGAAAGTTTTTGGCAGTATAACATAAAACCGTGGTTTGTGAAAGTTAACCACGGTCTGGTTTGCCAGTGCTAATCCTTGCGCGCTTGAGGATTACTGATTTACAGGGTGATGACGCACCGGAGTGGAAAAGCAACAGATCTATTTGTTGCGAGATCGTGATGACGCTTCCAACACCGCATCTCCAGCTTATATTTTCTCTGACGAGAATAAATTATT
>JANZYY010000212.1:0-7975 GCA_026419705.1 Fischerella sp. | reverse complement strand
ACTGACAGTGAAACGGTATTAGAGTCTTGACCAATTTCATGCAGCCTGAAATGTTTAATGCTATTCTACCGCGATCGCCCGATGCCAAAATCGCAGCTAACACACAAACTCCGAAAACAGAGCGAAAGACGCGGAATTTTAGCTTTGAACGGAGAGTAAGTTCACTGTATATGAGACTGAGAAGAATTTACATGAAAAATTCTATTACTGGAATTGCGGCGATCGCAGCTTTATTACTAACTCAAGGTTGCTCGTCAGTTGTTAAATCTGGAGAAACTTCTTCCCAGGAAAACACAACGGCACAAATGGATCGTGATGGGCACTCAAACAATAACCACGGCGGACACTCTAATGAACAAATGCATCATGATGGGCATTCAAATAATCATCAAAGTGATAAATCAACTATCACTGAAGCAAAATTAATACCAATTCTTAAAAATAGAACTACACATAGTTCGTAGTGAGTACTTAAGTACTCATTACCAACCAAGAACATTTGTAGTCATTTTTTGGAGAAACGGTATAACTGCTCCTAAAAATATTGTTCGCAATCAATCTGTGCCTTTGGTTATTGATATTCAAGACTCTCAGGGAAAATCTGTCACCAAATTTGAGACATTTCAAGAAAAATTGATGCACTTAATCGTTGTTAGTGATGACCTGAAATTTTTCGATCACTTACACCCAAATTACAAAGGTAATGGGCGTTTTGAAGTTAATGCTAATTTTCCTGAACCTAATAATTATACTATTTTCGGCGATTACAAGCCCACAGGTGAAAACGAGCAGGTTAATGTTATGAAGTTAACAGTTCCCGGTTCAACTCCAGTCCCTGAAAATTTAGCAAAATATAGTAATACTAAAATATTACCTGATACCAAGGTCAACCTGAATTTTTCTCAACCAAATCTCAGGGCTGGTCAGGAAGTTACCTTGAAGTTTGATTTCAAGGAAGCCACTAATAATCAGCCTATAAAGGATTTAAAGCCATATTTGGGAGAAAAAGGACATTTAGTCATTATCAAAAGTTCTTCTCCGTTAACTGTATCTGATTATATTCATGCTCATGCTCTCAAAAATTCTCCTGATGGGCAAGTGCAGTTTGTCACTAGTTTTCCTCAATCAGGAACATACAAACTTTGGATGCAGTTTAATCGCAATGGCAAAGTTCGTACTGCTGATTTTTGGGTAAATGTGCAATAGGTTAGTAGATAGTTAGTGGTTAGTAGTTAGTAGTTAGTAGGGGCGTTTTTGGTAATTATGTTTCGCTGAAACCTCTACAACGACACAGATCTCCGACTTCTTAGAGGATACCCCTGATTCGCCAGCTGTATCCTTAGAGAGATCGGGGATCTTGTTTCTCAAAATAAGTCAGGAAAGTGCACAATTATCATAGAAGTATTGGGATGGGAGCGGGCGATCGCCTCTGGTTCCCTTCCCAAAGCAGGTTGACCGAAATGATGCGTGCTTTCAACCAAGATCAATAGATCGTTTATTTTCAGCGATGCTGAAATTTTTCTGATTAGATTTCCCTGCACTTGTTGGATCGGAAATTTGCTGTTAACAATTACAGATTGCAGGTCAGACGAAGGTTTTGTTGGTTCAGGAAAGACCTGCATAACTTGCACAGGAGACTTAAGCGCTTCTGAAAGGATTTTAGTTAAACCGAGAGTTTGGCGCAGTGCGTTAGCAGAAATTTTGCGATCGCTCAAAGCTAAAAACACTCGTTGGGTATTCTCAATTGGCTGAGAAAAACGAGTAATCAGTACGGGTACTGTTGACCGGCGCACGATATTGTCGATTACACTACCGAAGAAATTTTCTCGGTAGGTCGAATAACCTTTCCAACCACAAATTACCAGACTAGCATCTCTTTCTTGTGCTGCTCGCAAAATGCCTAAATCTATAGAATCATCAATACGACCGATAGGTTCAACACTGGTAACAGCAGCGTGAGCAAGGGTTTCGGCGACCTCTAGCAAGCGTTTTTGTTGTGTCTTTGCTGCTACAGCAACAGATCCATGTTTGTCTGGGATGATAACGTGCAGTGGCAATAAAGTGCCGTTCCCGTGTTTGGTAAGAATAATTGCCAAATTTAGTAAGTTATCCTCTGTATTGGGGTTAGCAACCGGGACTAAAACCCGATTTGCCAAATGATTTACTGTAACCGCATTCTGCAATTGTTTGGAATCAGAAGCAGCAGTATGGGCAGGTTCTTGCTGAATTATTCTTCCCCAACGCTCGGTAATCCAGGGAGACATAACACAGCTTACCAGTATCATTCCGATAATTCCATTCACCGTCACCTCATCCACAAGCTTGATGTTAAAGGCGACTGTAATTGCTGCTAGCGTTGAAGCTGCTTGGGCAACTGAAAGCCCAAACATCACCATCGTACTGGGAATTTTCCACTTAAATATCTTTGCCGTTCCCCAAGCTGCTAAAAACTTGCTGGCGATTTCTGCTGCAATCATCGCCACAGCAACCAAAATCCCACGGGCGTCTTTGACGAGGATGAGGGGATTTACTAACATTCCCACAGAAATGAGGAAAAAAGGCACAAACAGTGTATTGCCAGTAAACTGAATCCGATTCATCAACGGACTCATCTGGGGAATAATTTGAGTAATCGCTACCCCAGCCAAGAATGCCCCTACAATCGGCTCAATTTCAATTAAATTAGCAATATAAGAAACAATAAACAGAGCTGCTAACACAAACAAAAATTCTGCCCCTTCGTCGTGTCCAAAGCGGCGAAAAAACCAACGCCCGAGATTCGGTACTCCCCAGAGAGTAGCAAAAGTATAGATAGCCAAAGAAGGAATCAAAAACAACCAAAAGCTGATTGTTAAATTGCCCTGGTTAGCTTTCACCACAATTGCCAGTACCAACAGTGCGAGCACATTTGTGATTAGCGTACCTCCCAGCGTTGCTGTCACAACCTGATTTCGCATAATCCCCAGCTTGGAGAGAACAGGTAAAGCCAAAAGTGTATGGGAAGCAAAACAAGACGCCACTAACACCGATGCTAAAAAGCTATATCCCAAAAGCAACATAACTGCTGTACCTACAGCCATTGGAATTGCAAACGTTGCTAGTCCAAAGGTCACAGCTTTATTGGCGTTGCGTTTGAGGTCATTCAAACTAGTTTCCAATCCACCCAGAAACATCAAAAACAGTAACCCAACTGTGCCAAGCAATTCTATTGTTTTGTCTCGTTCTAGTAAACCCAAACCGTAAGGCCCAACAATTACCCCTGCCAAAATCAAGCCAATAATTCCTGGCATTTTCAATCGCTCAAATAACAGCGGTGCGACGAGCATAATGGCCAGAATAATCAGGAAGATCGCAACAGGATCGGTGATTGGTCTAAATATCTGGGCAAGGACAGGTGCAAAAATTAACGGTTGAGTTAAGCTTGCTTCCCAAAACCCCAAATGCTGTAGATAAGTATTCACAAGGGCTACCTAACAGAACATTGCTACAATTCTTTTGTATTTATAAACGAGTTGCATTCCTGGTGAAACTACCGAGAGAATAAATTTGCATGTGAAAAATACAAAATCCTGCTAAGTAGGGAGAATTGCAGGGCTTTGAGATACCTCCCCAGTAGGATTTTCACTCACATAAACCACGATGTGGCACATTCCTCATGAAAGCACTGGAAGCCTACAACCTCAAGAAGATCTACCGCCAGAATCATCAAAATTTTCCAGCAGTCCAGAACGTTTCTTTAAGCATTGCGCCGGGTGAATTGTTAGCATTCCTTGGCCCTAATGGTGCGGGCAAGACGACGACGATTAAAATGATCGCCGGACTCATTCAACCGGATGCTGGTTCGGTAAGAATAGCCGGAAGTGACCCTCATCGCAACCCAGCAGCGCTGCAAAAATTAGGTGCAGTGCTGGAAGGAAACCGCAACCTCTACTGGCGACTAACTCCTCTAGAGAATTTGGAATATTTCGGGGTACTAAAAGGAATGACTCGACGACAAGCACGCCAGTCAGGGACAGCACTTTTAGAAAGATTTGAATTAATGCACAAACGCCATACCCCAGTGCAGCAACTTTCACGGGGAATGCAACAGAAGTTAGCATTTGCAGTAGCATTAGTTCATCAACCTCAGCTTTTATTATTAGATGAACCAACTTTAGGATTGGATGTAGAAGCAACAGAAGATGTCAAAGTTTTAGTGCGAGAAATTGCCGCATCTGGTTGTGCTATTTTGTTGACGACTCACCAATTACCAATAGCTGAAGAACTTTCAGACAGAATTGTCATTCTTCAAAAAGGTGAAGTATTAACGGAATTACCTACTCAAGAACTCATCCGCCAATTTTGCGGCACAGATTACAAAATCGAGATGGAATCAGCACTCGATGAGTCACGTATTACAGCTTTAGGAACTATTGGTGCTGATGTTGTAGATAGACAAATCATCTACGTCAAACAGCCAGAATTACTATACAAAGTGCTAGCAATTCTCGACCCTTTACCACTGCATGGCGTAGAAAAAGAAGAAGCCGCTCTCGCGCAAATCTTTTTAAAGCTAGTTAGGAAAGGAAGAAATAGGGATGCTTGAATTATTTCTAGCAGAATTACGCCGCAGTTGGATTCAGTTTCGCCGCTATCCATTTGAGGTACTTGGGCTAATTATCGTTACCACTATCATGTTTTTTGGACTGTTCTTCAGCGCTCGTTACATTGCTGGATCAGCTTTGCAATTAGGTGACAAACTCGACTCAATTGTTATTGGTTATGTGCTTTGGACTTTAGTTTTAGACATTATGTCAGACATTGCAGCAGGATTGCAAATCGAAGCTCAAACTGGCACTTTAGAGCAACTATTTCTTTCTCGGTTTGGTGCTACTACAGTCTTCTTAACGCGGTCGTTAGCGGAACTCACTATCCAGGTAATTATAATGCTTAGCAGTCTATTTATCATCATGGCGTTTACTGGAAGCCGTCTTAACTTTCCTCCAACATTGCTTTTACCGCTCGTCACTGTTTTATTGGGAGCCTACGGCATTTCTTTTACATTAGGGTCTTTAGCGTTATTGCTCAAGCGTGTTCAACAATTGTTTGGCATTATTCAGTTTCTACCGTTGTTTTTGCTGGCGACTCCCACAGAAACTTGGGCAGAACCTCTACAAATTTTGGCAAATTTACTGCCGATAACTGCCGGTGCAGAACTGCTACGCGATTTAATGGTAAGGGGTGAAAGTTTAAATTTCACAAAGCTGGTTATAGCTTTTGTGAATGGAGGAATATATTTTGCTGTAGGTTTATTGCTTTTTCGTATTGCCGAACGTGTGGCGAAGCGGCGGGGAATATTAAGTGGTTATTAATCTCGAACCCCACCTTAATCACGATACATATAAATTTTGCAGAGACGAGAAATTTTGCGTCTCTATACTGTCTGTATTTGTATCAGAGTTTTTGTGAAATGGTATTAGCTAAAGTGGAGTGGTGTTCACTTAAGGTTTTGATCCCCCCTAGCCTCCCTTGAAAAGGGGGGAACAGTATTGAAGTCCCCCTTTTTAAGGGGGATTTAGGGGGATCTCCAAAGATTGAATTGTACTAACGGAACTGTATTGAGTTATTTCCCACTAACCTGTCATCAAGTTCCATCTTAACAGCGATCGCATAATACTTTAGGGCACCATAACCCTTGCTTAAACTCATAGAAGTTTTCCTTGGAATTAATTGTTTGGGAATCACCTTGGTGATGAGCGATCGCCATTTTATGATGATAGTCAAATATCTTGTCTTAACGCCTTTCAGAATTTTATAAGTATTTTTATTGACATTACTTCCAAGCAGATGTGACTATGTCAGTCAGCAATGGCCGCGTGGAAGGGCACATTAATGGTTCTTGTTAGCAATCTCAAGATTGCCAATTTTTTGTCATCGACAAGCTAACGCTAACCAAATTGGATAGGCATAAGAATCTACAGCAAGCAACTTTGAGCCTTCATAAGTATTGAATATACTATTGGCTGTAAATTGAAGATTGTCGAGTAAACGGGCGTCATCGCCGAAAGCTTCAAAAGCAAGACTCCACCAATGGCGATCGCTAATGACAAGATGGGTTAGTTCCACACTACAACCATTATCGATATTTTCTTTACTAGATACAGGTTGTAGTGAAAACTGAGATGAAACCTGATAATGTTGCGAATAGCGAACTTTTTTAATACTTACCCAAGCAGGGTGACTCAAAATCTGTTGCAGTTGAGAACTTTCCTCCATTGGATCTTGACAAAGCCATTTCGTCCATTTTTCAACTTTGCCCTCAATAAACTCCCCAAAACGCACTAGACCTAATTCTGCTTTACGCCATTTGATTTCCAGTTGGCCTTGCCGTAATTTGATTCCTAAAAATTCACACTCGGGAGAGTAAAGATATAAATCTTCTCGTGCTTCTGGAGGTTGTATTGGCTGAACTAGACAATTCTGCTCAAACCAATGTTGCATGTCTTCTGGTACCTTACCAGGGTAAAACCAGCGCAGTTCGTAAGTTGTCAGCATCCGTGGCACAATGAAAAACGAAAAATTACACTTGCCTTGTGTTGCTTCCAGCCTAAAGGAATTAAAACAAATGTGGAAACGAATTGCAGTAATCTTGCTATTGGTGTTTAGTTTCAGCTTAACCAATTACAGTTCAGCTGCTGCCGCTGCACTCAAAAGCTATGTAAACACTAACGATGGCTATCAGTTCTTATATCCTAACGGCTGGGTGCAAGTTAAAGTTGCTAACGGTCCTGATGTAGTCTTCCACGATTTGATCGAAATGAGTGAAAATATCTCTGTTGTAATTAGTCCGGTACCGGAAGGCAAAACTTTAACAGAACTAGGTACGGCTGGTGAGATAGGATATAAACTAGGAAAAAATGCTCTTGCTCCTGAAGGTTCAGGACGGACAGCCGAGTTAGTCAACGCCGAGCAGAGAGAATCTAACGGTAAAACTTATTACAAATTAGAGTATCTAATTACGCTTCCCAACAACCAAAAACGCCACAATCTGGCTAGCGTTGTCACCAGCCGAGGTAAACTTTTTACCTTTAATGCCTCTATTCCCGAAAAACGCTGGCGGAAAGTCAAAGGCATGATTGAAGAATCTGTTGATTCTTTTTCTGTGTATTAGGTAATTGTTGGTTGTTGGTTGTTAGTGGTTAGTGGTTATTTCCAATTCCCAATGCCCAATGCCCAATGCCCAACGCCCAATGTCCACTCTCCCCACCTCCGGTTCTCCCTTTCTCGCACTGTTTGCATATGGGTATTCCTCAATTTATACTCGCCTCTGCTTCACCGGCGCGACGCCGCTTGCTGCAAACCGCTGGTATCGAACCGATAGTTTGTCCTAGTGATTTCGATGAGTCACAAGTCAAACTTAGCGATCCAGCACAATTGGTGCAAACTCTGGCTCAAAGGAAAGCGGAAACTGTAGCCCCTAAGTTTCCATCTGGTTTGATCGTGGGTTGTGATTCAGTTTTGGCTGTTAATGGCGAAATTCACGGCAAACCAAAAGATGCAGAACAAGCATATCAACGCTGGCAGATGATGCGAGGTAATATTGGCGACCTATACACTGGCCATGCCTTAATTGATAATCCTCATAAACGCACTTTAGTCAAGTGTCAGGTAACAAAAGTTTACTTTGCGGCAATTGGCGATCGCGCTATTGATGCGTATGTTGCTACAGGTGAACCTCTCAAGTGTGCTGGGGCTTTTGCCTTGGAAGGCCGTGGTGGTTTATTTGTAGAAAAACTCGAAGGTTGTCACAGTAACGTGATTGGGTTGAGCTTACCTCTACTGCGGCAAATGCTGGTAGAACTTGGGTATGAGGTAACTGATTTTTGGAATAAGTGTTAGTGGATAGTGGATAGTAGTGAGTAGATAGTAGTTATTTGTTAATTTTTTACCACTAACCACTAACCAATGTACAGACGTGCTATGGCACGTCTGGTAC
>JANZYY010000020.1 GCA_026419705.1 Fischerella sp. | reverse complement strand
AGAATTGATTAACCTTTCACCTTTCTCCTTTTCCCCTTCCCCTATTGTTTTTCCGATGCCCTATGCCCTTATCCTCCCTAGGCTTTAACCTTGGCTATAACGTCCTGTCAGTACAGACGGTGACAAACTGGACCAAGACTGCTTCACTAAGTCAGCTGCTGCTTGAACACTACCGAGGTAGTTACCTGCAGGCAAGGAGGGGAAACGCTGATAAGGCACTACATCCTCACCAAAGTAACGGGTATACTCTGGACTATTTACCATCGCTTCTACAGCAGTTCTCAAACCACCATCAGCCAGTAGTTTGTTGTACTGGCGAATTTCCGCTTGAGTTGCTGGCGCGCGTCCCAAAAGATGACGGAAGAGGAATTCAATCACCTTGGTGTTGGGATACGGGGTATAGAAGCGCTTGCGATAAATTTCGGAACTAGCTAGTTCACGCACAAACTCGCGTACGGAGATTTCCCCATTCCGCAGTTTGCTTTCCAAATCGCTGCGGCGGAAATACTCTGGAACTTGACCGCTAAACACATCCATTACCTGAACGTAAATAGCATTCATGACCTGTTGCATTTCCGCTTGGTTCGCTCCTACAGTCATGCGGTAAATGCGGGCGGGTTTGCGGCGGGTTGTACCTACACCCACTTCTACTGACTGTCCACGTCCATCGTTGAAGGAACGACCCAGTTCAATAAACAGTGGCTTGCTCTTATCGATTTGCCTTGCTTTCGCTGCCATATCTGCGATCGCTTTCGCCATCATTGGCATTTGCGCCACATCCATGCGCGGTTTGGCAGGCTCAAAGCTAGGAACAACAATATCCTTGTTCTGTTTGGTCAACTGGTTGTACAGTTTTTGAGAATTCGGGAAGTTCGCAGCTGGCAAGGTCGCAAACCGGTTGTAAGGTACCGTATCTTCACCAAATGCTTGCAAATATTCTGGAGTATTCAGCATTGTCCGGATGAATGCGCGAATACCCTGAGTAGCCAAAATTTGGTTATACTTCCTAATTTCCGCCTGGTCTAAGGGAGCGCGTCCCAGAAAATGCTTAGTTCCTAGTTCAATTACCTTGGTGTTGGGATAGGGCGTATAGAATTCTTTTAGGTATAAACCAGAACATCCCAACCCTTCGATGAATTCTTTAACAGTGATCTCGCCGTTACTCAGCTTGCTTTCCAAGACCTTGAATTCTCTTGAAGAAGCAACGTAGGGCGTGATATCCCGCTCGAAAATCTGTCGATAGGCGGCACTAATAACATTTTGTACTGCGACTTTATCAGCAGTATCAGCCACCAACTTGAAGATTTTCCTTTGTTCGCGCTTTTTGCTAACACCTTGATTGATGCGGGACTGGATATCTGGTTCCGTCCTGGTTTCGGTAACTGCACCCATTTGTACAAACATGGGTGTTTCTTGCTTCTCGACTTTTGCACCAACATCTTCGCGAATGCTACCAACGCGTAGTTTCCGCAATGCCACCCCTGCGGGAGTAAGATACCGTTCGTATGGAACTGTATCTTCGCCAAACGCCTGGCTATACTCTTCGCTGTCAATAATGGCGTCAATCAGTGCGTAAAAGCCCTTCTTGGCGCAAATATCAAAGTACTTGTTATTTTCTTGACGACCGTAGGTCGGACGACCCAACAAGCGGCGGTGGATATACTCGATCGCCTTACACACATAGTAAGGTGTCCAGTAGAGCTTGCGGAAAAGATCTGACTTCGCCAGAGCACGGACAAACTCGCGTACCGAAATTTCGCCGTTTTCCAACTTAATTTCTTGTACTTTCAGGCGTTGACCATCGTAGACATCGCGACCAAATACTTGCAGATAAGCAGCCCGAATTACTGCTTGGGTAGAGCTTTCGGAGCATTTTACACTTGCCCCCTTACCAGTTCCTTTACTCAAGGTTCTGGGAATTTGATCCAAGCGGAACACTTTTGGACCCAGAGTCCCAGGAAACGCACCGCGAGCGCTCGGATTACCAGTTTGGTTATTAATTCCTGGTCCTTGGTGAATCAGGATGCGTCTTGTATCCTTACCAAAAGGAGCAGGGCGGCTGCTGGGGTTGCGAGTTTCTTTTGGGAAAATTGCTCCGAACTGAATTTCCAGAGGATCGTTACCGGAACCGTAGGGATGCTGGTCAGGCAACGGCCGGTTGTAACCTGCAAAAGTTGTGATAAACTGAGGTACTTTCCGGAAAGGTGCGCTGTACTTAAACAAGTCTTGCTGCGGACCCCAGTTGCGACATTCTTGGGCTTCTTGACCCAGACCTCTAATGTACGGTACCGTTTCTTCGCCAAAGTAGTCAGAGTATTCCTCAGAGTCTACCAACGCATCGATTAAGGCTGACAGACCGCCTCGGGAAACAATATCAAAGTATTTTTGTACCTCTTCCCGACTACTTGGCCCCCGTCCTAAAAAGTGACGGAAAGCAAGTTCTAGGGCGCGGCTATTAATAAATGGTTCATAAAATTGTTTCCGGTAAAGTGGAGATTTACCAAGACGGCGAACAAACTCTTTCATCGAGATGTTGCCATTTTTCACCTGGGATTCTAGATAAGATATCGACAAGCTGTAAGCGCGGGTAATGTCACGCTCAAAGATTTGCCGATATGCTGCTTTGACTACCTCAGTTTTTTCAACTGCGGACAAACCAGGCTTCATCACAAATTTCTGACGTCTTTCTGCCGCATTAAAGTAAATTTGAGGCAGTTGTAAACCTTGTTGGTCGCCAGAGGGACGTTGCCGTAATTTATTGGAAGGAGTGGGTGCTTTGAATTCTGTAATCAAAACGTCCATATACTGAGACACAATGTTTGTTGCCTCAGAGTCTTTGCGAAAATAGGAAAGCGCAGCAGCTTTTAATTCTTGCAAAGCAACAATTGTTGCTTCACCAGAGCAAGCGTTTTCAATGATTTCCCGCAGACCGCGCGTATTCACGGCAATAATATTGGGGTCGCCAGCCACAATCGCATAAGTAGCATAGCGCAAGAACCATGATAAGTCCCGCAGGCTCTTTGCCATATTAGCAGGACCATAACGGGCAACGTTAATTGGTCGGAAACCTGGTGGAACCGGACCACTAGGTGAAGTGTTAAATATGGAACGTAAATTCTCCAGAAAGCCACCACGAGATTCCACGTAGGTGACTGTTCCCAATTTCATTCCTTCTCTGACATCCGCTGTTGCAGCCGCAGCCGCAGCCATCGCCGCTTCTGGTTCTCTAGGCTTTTCCAAAAAAGCCATTGGCGAACCGCCAACAAAAATCCTGTTAGCAGCACGAGAGACAATCACCTCGGAATTGTCCGTAAGTATCTGGGCAATTTCCAAACGTTTTGCTCCAGATGCAAAATAGCTTGCCAGCTCACTTAGTTCTCCAGCTCCCAGAAAACGGTCTTGCTGCTCCGCCTGGGAAATTGTTGATACAGCTAGGGTTTGATATAGTTGCGGACGCGCAACTGAGCTTCCACCACTTGCCTTAACACTCATCGGATTTGTAAAACTCCCATCATATGCGTTTATGTGTTAAGTCTGGGTCACTTTTAGGCTTGACACATCGGTACGATCGTGCTTCCCCCTGTGCCGCCTGCTAAGTTGCCAGAAAAAATTAACCCAGTCAGCTTTTAGATTAGAACGTTTTGAGATTTATCAGGGGCTTTATTAAGAAGTGTGTAGAAACTGTAGCGTTGATGTATCGGCTTTTTAACGCTGACGCTTCAGGTTTATGAGAAAAAATCGAAGTTTTGTATCTAGAGGTAACAAAGACCCAACTTGGGGATTGGGGATTGGGAATTGGGAATTGGGAATTGGGCATTGAAGTACTGATTTTTACTATGTTCCATCCTGTTACCCCATAGCCTATGCCCCTTTTGATGAACACAGATAATTTATCTGCGTGTATCTGTGGTCGCATTTTCAAACATTGACTTTTGCAAGAGGTTTATGATGACATAAACTGTTTCACATAGACATTTTTTATAAACAAAGGTACACAATTACTCATGTTAAAAGCTGCTGCAATTTCAACGTCTGATTCAAACCCGCGTGCAATTAACTCTTTTCCAGAACTGCATTTTTTCAAATAAGCCAGCAAATCTTTTTTAAAATCATGAAATACTGCCACAGCAATTTCAGCTTCCGGTGATAAACTGCCATTAAGATAACTAAGAATTGCCCCAGCACCAATCAAATCTTCAAAAGCAGGTCTTAATGCGCCATCTTTCCACCTTTCACCTGCGGGAATAACAGCAATTTTAGAACCATATTTTTGAGCAAACTGTGCGACAGCTTCGCAGTTTCGCAAACAACCCGCCAAAGTAGGTATTTTCCCAGTTCGCAAGGTGAGGGAAGAACCATTAGGAGATGGCAAAACCAGTTTAGTTTCTGATGGAATTTGAATTAGCGATGCTGGTGAGAGAGAATAACTGTCTTTGGATGTGCGATCGCCTGCCAATTGCGCCTGTAAAGATTTGGCATAATCAAGCGCTGACTCATCTTTCCACTCGTAGGGAAAAATGATTGCGCCGTTATTGGTGGCTATTTCCACAGAGGTAAAAAAAGACAAAACATTGACTATCACCACCACATCGCTAATGGGAGCTAGGTGAGCAACACCGCGATCGCCCCATTCACAGCGCAAATCAAATTCTGATTGGTTAAAAATCATTAATTTATTTCCAAGCTAATTGTGGGATGAGCATCTTGCCTGCACTTGATGAATAGACAGCTCATGTCACCCGTCCCACAAGAAAACTACAAGAAAATGTGTCACATTGAGTATCCAGCATTAGATAAACTCAAATATGCTGCGATCGCAAAGCTCCTGAAATGTCCGACTCTCAAACTGTTAGCACTGCTGTTGCCAAACTCTACGATACCTACCCCTTCCCTCCAGAACCGTTGCTCGATGAACCACCCCCAGGCTACAACTGGCGCTGGAATTGGCTAGCTGCTTATAACTTCTGCACCGGACAAAAACCCCAAAAACAAGACATCCGCATTTTAGATGCTGGCTGCGGTACAGGGGTGGGAACAGAGTACTTGGTTCACCTCAATCCCCATGCTTCTGTCGTTGGAATTGATCTTAGTGCTGGGGCGCTACAAGTGGCGCGGGAACGCTGCAAACGTTCCAAAGCAAACCGCGTCGAGTTTCACCATCTCAACCTTTACGACATAGAACAACTTCCAGGTGAGTTTGATTTCATTAACTGTGTAGGCGTCCTGCACCACTTAGATGACCCCATTCGCGGTATTCAAGCTTTGGCGAAGAAATTAGCCCCAGGCGGTTTAATGCACATCTTCGTGTATGGAGAGTTGGGACGCTGGGAAATTCAACTCATGCAAAAAGCGATCGCTCTCCTCCAAGGTGACAAACAGGGCGATTACCGTGATGGTGTACAACTAGGACGAAAAATATTCTCTGCCTTACCAGAAAACAACCGAATTGTCAAGAGAGAAAGAGAACGTTGGTCTTGGGAAAATCAGCGGGATGAATGCTTTGCTGACATGTATGTCCATCCTCAGGAAATTGATTACAATATAGACACGCTGTTTGAACTCATCGACGCCTCAGGATTAGAGTTTATCGGCTTCTCAAATCCTGGTTTTTGGCAATTGGAGAGGCTTTTGGGCAAAGCACCGGAACTAATTGAACGGGCAGTTGGGTTAAGCGATCGCCAACGTTACCGTTTGATAGAATTGCTAGATCCGGAAGTAACCCACTATGAATTTTTCCTTGGTCGTCCGCCAATAACCAAAGCCGACTGGTCAGCCGATGATGCCTTAATAGCAGCGATTCCAGAACGCAATCCCTGTATAGATGGGTTTCCGAGCCAGTGCGTATTTAATTATGATTACCAGATCGTCAACTTGTCGGAAGCCGAATTAAAATTTCTGCAAGCCTGTGAGGGGAAGAAAACAGTCGCAGAAATTTTTAGGGATGATGTGCAGCTAGAGTTAAAGCAAGTGCGATCGCTCCTGAAGCAGCAGTTGATTATATTAACACCAAGCTGAACAATATACAGGGGAGATGATTGTTGTTTGTTGTTTGTTGTTTGGAAAAGTCAACAACTAACCACTAACCACCAACAACCACCTGAAGGACTAAGTTAATTGTTTTTTTCTAAAGTATTGTTACTCTATCGTGATATGATTTAGCTGACTGAATGTGCAGTCAACATCATTAGCTGTGCTGGTTTCAAGTCCCGTGAGCTTGTCCGATCGATCAACTGATCCCACACCGACAACACGACAAGATACTCAATCTGGTTTTGAGGACCCAGAACCAGTAAACTCTATGCAAGAGTTCTATAAACTCTACCAGGAGTTTTTGCTAATCACACTTGTCTTAACGGGGATTATTTTTATCTCTGTGTGGATTTTTTATTCCCTAAATATCGCCCTGAATTATATTCTTGGGGCATTTACGGGTATGCTTTACATGAGGATGTTGGCAAAAGATGTTGAGCGTTTGGGCCCACAAAAGCGGCAACTGAATAAAAACCGGTTTGCCCTATTAGTAGTCATAATCCTACTGGCATCCCGGTGGAATGAACTACAAATTTTGCCCATATTTTTGGGATTTCTCACTTATAAAGCAACGCTCATGATCTATGTAGTCAGAGAGGCATTTTTCTCTGGCTTGCCGACACTTAGATAACCTTGAAAGGCCAATGTGAGTTTGCCTCAAGTAAATCCACACAAGGCTCCAAGTTCCTGTTCTCCAAGTAATATTGGAGAAGTAATTGATATGGGAAGAAAATGCTCAATTTTCTGAACTTCTTCAATTCCGTTCCTCTTGCCGAATTAGAGGTAGGACGTCACTTCTACTGGCAATTGGGTAATCTGAAAGTACATGGACAAGTTTTTCTCACCTCCTGGTTTGTAATTGGCATTCTAGTGATAGCTTCACTAGCCGCCACTCGCAACATCCAGAGGATTCCTAGTGGCATACAAAATTTTATGGAATATGCCCTGGAATTTATTCGAGATTTGACGAAAAACCAGATTGGTGAGAAAGAGTATCGTCCTTGGGTGCCTTTTATCGGCACATTGTTTTTGTTTATCTTCGTATCGAATTGGTCGGGCGCTTTAGTTCCTTGGAAGCTCATCAAACTGCCATCGGGTGAATTGGCAGCTCCGACTAATGACATCAATACGACAGTCGCACTGGCGTTGTTAACTTCTTTAGCTTATTTTTACGCCGGTTTTAGCAAGCGCGGTTTGGGTTACTTTAAAAAGTATATCGAGCCAACACCGATTCTTTTACCAATCGCGATTCTAGAAGATTTCACCAAACCCCTTTCCCTAAGCTTCCGTCTTTTTGGCAACATATTGGCGGATGAGTTAGTGGTGGCGGTACTAGTTCTTTTGGTCCCTCTATTTGTGCCTCTGCCGGTAATGGCTCTGGGGTTATTTACAAGTGCAATTCAAGCCTTAGTTTTTGCCACCTTAGCAGCAGCTTACATACATGAGGCGATGGAGGGGCATGGTGGTGAAGAACATGAGGGACACTAGAGTCCTCAGTTGATGTAATTTTAGATTTTGGATGTCCGAATTTTGGATTCGGTTCCAAATCTAAAATCAAAATCTCAAATCAAAAACCGTTCGTTCTGTACTTAAGGTAAGGAAAATCGACATGGATCCATTGATTTCTGCTGCTTCTGTTCTCGCTGCGGCTTTAGCAATTGGTTTAGCTGCTATTGGTCCTGGTATTGGTCAAGGAAATGCTGCTGGTCAAGCAGTAGAAGGTATTGCTCGTCAGCCAGAAGCAGAAGGAAAAATTCGCGGTACTCTGCTGTTAACCTTGGCGTTCATGGAATCACTGACAATCTACGGTCTAGTGATTGCTCTGGTACTGCTATTTGCTAACCCCTTTTCCTAAACTCTAAAACTTTTCGTGGTTTGGAGACGTGATCCATCACGTCTCTAATCTAGATTGACCCTTTATACCTTTGTAGTGATAGGGTCTCTAGAGAGTATGACGATGAAAAGTTGAATTCGTTATTGCTTGCCATGAAAAACTGCTGTTACAGCCAAAAAGGAGAGAAATGTTTGATTTCGACGCTACCTTGCCCTTGATGGCATTGCAGTTCCTGCTGTTGGCAGCTGTTTTAAATGTGATTTTCTACAAGCCATTGACCAAGGCACTGGACGATCGGGATAATTACATCCGAACGAATAACCTTGAAGCTCGGGAACGTTTGGCTAAAGCTGAGCGATTGACTAAAGAATATGAGCGGCAACTAGCAGAAGCTCGCAGACAATCTCAAGCAATTGTGGCTGAAGCTCAAGCGGAAGCTCAAAAAATCACTGCTGAGAAAATCGCTGAAGCACAAAGAGAAGCTCAGGCTCAACGAGAACAAGTGGCTCAAGAAATAGAACAGCAAAAGCAGGAAGCTTTACGTTCCTTAGAGCAACAGGTAGATGCCTTCAGCAGGCAGATTCTGGAAAAACTCTTGGGACCGACTTTAGTTAAATAAAGTGATTTTTGATAGCTCGCAACATCGATTCCAAAAAAGATACGCGCTGCAGGGCAGAAGTCCGGCGAGCGCTGAATTGAGTGTCAACCAATTTTAGATTTACGATTTTGGATTTTGGATTGACCCCACCCGCAAGGGAATGGGGATTGAAGATTTTAGATTAGCGATAATCAAAAAATCTCAAATCTGAAATCTAAAATCTAAAATTGCCAGTCGAAAGTGGCACTTTTTTCCTTTGGGAAAGTTCTAACTGATATTAGCAAGGGAGCAGCGCAGTTGTAGATGGGTATCATAGGAACTGTCTTATTAGTAGCCACAGAGGTGGCACAAGCAGAATCGCAAGGCGGTTTCGGTCTTGACTTAAACATTCTTGAAACCAATATAATTAACCTGGCAATTCTGATTGGCGTTTTATTTTACTTTGGGCGTAAAGTTATAAGCAACACCCTAAACGAGCGACGCTCAAATATAGAAACAGCAATTCGGGAAGCAGAAGAACGTGCAAAAGAAGCAGCAATCAAGCTTTCCGAGGCGCAGCAAAAGTTGACTCAGGCGCAAGCAGAGGCGCAGCAAATCCGCAAAGCTGCTGAAGAAAATGCTCGCTCAGTTCGTGAAGCAATTTTGGCGCGAGCAGCAGAAGATGTAGAACGCATGAGAGAAACAGCTGCTCGCGATTTAGATACAGAAAGAGAGCGGGCGCTTGCCCAACTGCGACAGCAGGTAGTGGCTATGGCATTGGAAAAAGCTGAGTCCGAACTCAGGAGTGGAATTAGCAACGAAGCTCAACAAACATTAATTGACCGTAGCATCGCGCTACTGGGAGGCTAGGAATGAAAGGTAGTGTAGCATTCACAGAAATAGCCGTTCCTTACGCAGAAGCTTTGATGTCGGTAGCGCAATCAAGAAATCTCACAGAAGAGTTCGGCAATGATATGCGTACATTGCTGAATTTGTTGTCACAGAGCGAGCAGCTACAAAAGTTTCTTGGCAACCCATTTATTCAGCCTGAGGACAAAAAAGCAGTTATCAACCGCATTATTGGTGAAGGTGCTAACACATATCTCCGTAATTTCTTAATGCTGTTGGTAGACAGACGGCGCATTATGTTGTTGAAAGATATTTGCCAACAATATTTGGCGCTTTTGCGACAGCAAAAGCAAACAGTGTTAGCAGAAGTGGTTTCTGCCGTTCCTCTCTCGGAAGCGCAGCAACAAGCAGTTAAAGAAAAGGTCATAGGAATGACCAACGCTCGCGAAGTAGAACTAGAAACCAAAATTGACCCTGATATCATTGGTGGTGTCATTATCAAGGTAGGCTCACAAGTAATTGACGCTAGTTTGCGAGGCCAGCTGCGTCGCCTGTCCTTGCGCTTAACTAGCGCGTAAAAATTATGAATTATGAATTGTGAAAAATTTTAAAAATCATGATTCATAGTTCTTAACTCCTGTTGTCTCACGAAGAAAAAGATAGACAAATGGCAATTAGTATCAGACCTGACGAAATTAGCAGCATTATTCAACAACAAATCGAGCAATACGACCAACAAGTCAAAGTTGCTAACGTTGGTACCGTTCTGCAAGTAGGTGATGGTATTGCTCGTGTCTATGGTCTAGAAAAGGCCATGTCTCAAGAACTGTTAGAGTTTGAAGATGGTACAATCGGCATCGCCCTTAACTTGGAAGAAGATAACGTCGGTGCAGTGCTGATGGGCGAAGGCCATGAAATTCAAGAAGGTAGCACCGTTACCGCCACGGGCAAAATTGCTCAGGTGCCAGTGGGAGAAGCTTTGATTGGACGAGTTGTCGATGCTTTGGGTCGTCCAATTGATGGCAAGGGAGAAATCAAGACCACTGAAACCCGTTTAATTGAATCTCCTGCACCAGGTATTGTCGCGCGTCGCTCTGTACACGAACCCCTGCAAACTGGTATTACCGCCATCGATGCAATGATTCCCATTGGTCGCGGTCAGCGAGAATTGATTATCGGCGATCGCCAAACCGGTAAGACAGCGATCGCGATCGACACTATCATTAACCAAAAAGAAGAAGATGTAATCTGCGTCTACGTCGCCATCGGTCAAAAAGCTTCCACCGTGGCTAACGTCTTACAGACATTGCAAGACAAGGGTGCCATGGATTACACCATCGTTGTTGCTGCTAATGCCAGTGACCCTGCATCCCTGCAATACCTGGCTCCTTATACTGGTGCCTCAATTGCTGAGTACTTCATGTACAAGGGCAAAGCTACCCTGGTGATCTACGATGACCTTTCCAAGCAAGCCGCAGCCTATCGGCAAATGTCTCTGCTGCTACGTCGTCCCCCCGGACGGGAAGCTTATCCTGGAGATGTATTCTACCTCCACTCCCGCTTGTTGGAACGGGCAGCTAAGCTGAGCGACGAATTGGGCAAAGGTAGCATGACCGCCCTACCAATTATCGAAACCCAAGCAGGTGACGTATCTGCTTACATCCCCACCAACGTAATTTCTATTACCGACGGTCAGATCTTCCTATCTTCTGACCTGTTCAATGCTGGTATTCGTCCTGCCATTAACCCTGGTATTTCCGTATCCCGCGTGGGTTCCGCTGCTCAAACCAAAGCAATGAAAAAAGTTGCTGGTAAGTTGAAGCTAGAATTGGCACAATTTGATGAATTGCAAGCCTTCGCGCAATTTGCTTCTGACCTTGATAAAGCTACCCAAGACCAGCTGGCACGGGGTCAGCGCTTGCGGGAACTCCTGAAGCAGCCGCAAAACTCTCCCCTATCAGTATACGAGCAAGTAGCCATTCTCTATGCTGGTATTAATGGTTACTTAGATGATATTCCTGTAGATAAGATTACTGCCTTTTCCAAAGGTCTGCGGGAGTACGTAAAGACCAGCAAACCTGAGTACGTACAAGGGGTACAATCACAGAAAGTACTGGGTGAGAGTGAAGAAGCAGCTTTGAAAGAAGCTATCAATGAATACAAAAAGACATTCTTAGCAACAGCTTAGCAATTTTGGATTTTGGATTTTGGATTTTGGATAAAATCTAAAATCCAAAATTCCAAATCTAAAATCTAAAATCTAAAATCTAAAATCGGACTATGGCTAATCTCAAAGCGATACGCGATCGCATTCAGTCAGTAAAAAATACCAAAAAAATCACAGAAGCTATGCGGCTAGTAGCTGCCGCCAGAGTTCGTCGCGCTCAAGAACAGGTGTTAGCTACTCGCCCCTTTGCCGACCGCTTGGCACAAGTACTCTACGGATTGCAAGCCCGTCTGCGGTTTGAAGAAGCTAACCTGCCTTTGTTGAAAAAACGGCAAGTGAGGTCAGTGGGGCTATTGGTAGTTTCAGGCGATCGCGGCCTGTGCGGTGGCTACAACAACAACGTGATTAAACGTGCGGAAACTCGCGCCAACGAACTCAAGGCAGAAGGAATCGATTACAAATTTGTGATTGTAGGGCGTAAAGCTACCCAGTACTTTCAGCGTCGTAACCAACCTATTGACGCTACCTATTCTGGCTTAGAACAAATTCCCACCGCTGTGGAAGCCTCTAACATTGCTAATGAACTACTTTCCCTGTTTTTATCAGAAAGTGTAGACCGCATCGAATTAATTTACACTCGTTTCGTTTCTTTAGTTAGTTCTCGTCCGGTAGTGCAAACTCTGCTTCCCCTTGACCCCCAAGGTCTAGAAACCGCAGATGATGAAATCTTCCGTCTCACAACTCGTGGTGGTCAGTTTGAAGTAGAACGTCAGAAAGTAACAGCTCAAGTCCGCCCCTTGCCCCGCGATATGATTTTCGAGCAAGATCCATTGCAAATTCTGGATTCTCTGCTATCTCTCTATCTAACTAACCAGCTCTTGCGGGCGCTGCAAGAATCTGCTGCCAGTGAACTAGCCGCGCGAATGACAGCTATGAGCAACGCCAGCGATAACGCCGCTGAATTAATCAATAGCCTTACCCTGTCTTACAACAAAGCACGGCAAGCCTCAATTACCCAGGAAATTCTTGAAGTTGTGGGCGGCGCTGAAGCACTTACTTAGGTGACTCGAGTGATTTTTACCTTTGTGTCTTAGTGTCTTTGTGGTTTAAAAGACATTTTTTCACCACCAAGGCACAAGGACACCAAGCAAAATCTTTTTAATTTTCAAGCAGATAGTGGCAGATTTGACAACCACGCACTATAATGGGAATATATAACCCCATGGGTCCGTAACGGTTTCGACAGGCTGGCGAAAGCTGCCCTGTGATGCAGGTCGAGAGTGAGTCTTCTCTCGTAAATCCAAGGCTCAAAAAAAGTAAATGCGAACAACATCGTAAAATTTGCTCGTAAGGAAGCTGCTGTAGCAGTTGCCTAATAGCCTCTTATAGGTTCGAGCGCTTCTAGTCTGACTCCGTTAAGGGCTAGGGGCAAACCCCAACGGATGCGCTAATAAGTATTCCCTGGTGGACTTATTAGCAAAGATTCAACCAGGGTATCCTAGCGTTCGGGATAAAGAACGTTCCCCGCCTTGAGGGTAGAAAGGCTAAGCCTGTGAGCGAGTAGGGGGTCAATACCCCGACTGGACAGCAGTTCGACTCTGCTCGGATCCACTAAGAAGAAGTTACGAATCCACCTAAAGCTGCAGTACTTAGGTGGATTTTGTTTGATGGCAAAACCTTTGACGCAAACGTTGAATTACAGGTAAAAATTTACACAAATTCCTTATTGCTGTCGTTGTAGACCATATTTGACGATGAGCAGACAATTTCTACCATCTGTGCCACGTTCATAAGCAACTCGGTCAGCCAAACGCCGTAGGAGAAACCATCCGTACCCTCCGATTTGGAGAGTACCTGGTTCTGGTTCGGCGATCGCGTCAGGATTAAAAGGTTTTCCATAATCCCAAATTCTAATCTCTAATCGGTCAATCCAAAGAGAAACATCTATCTCAATGATTGTTTCCGGGGGTAAAGCATGATGGGCATGACGAACAGCATTGGTAAAACCTTCTGCTAATGCCAAGTTCAAACGATACAGTTGGCTTTCTGACCAACCAAGTTTAGACAAATGTTGCAGACAGAATTGCTCAAACCACTGTTGCACCTGGTTTAGAAGCTTTAGTTCGCTCTTAACCGTCAGATGGTCTTGCTGCACTATGCTAAGCATTGACCTTGACTTGAATGTATATGTATAGGTAAAAATCTTTGTAAGTAGATAGGCATAAATAAACTTATTTTTTGGTGACTGTTAGGTTGTATTTTGCGCAAACCTGAAATAAGATACACCTCCATTGCCTGTTGTTTGAAATAACCACCAACTATCAACCACTAACAACCATAAATGTTATTTTTTTACACCTAATTACTTATCTGTTGTCATCCAAAGATTCTAGATTTTGGAATAGCATTTTAATCCAAAATTTAAAATCTAAAAAATTTCAAATCTCAGATGCAACCTGGATGATTAAAATTGACGCCTGCAAAATTTCCTCAAAAGTACATTTACATTTGCACTTGCTGAGAAACTCACAGGCGTCAAAAAGCTTTATGGTAACTGACTTAGAACAGTCCCAAGGTAAGGGATTTGTCTAGTGGGAGGGTAGCACCAATACCTAAGTAGATGGTAACCAATGTACCGAACAGGAAGATTGCTGTTGCGACGGGGCGGCGGAAAGGGTTTTGAAACTTATTGACGTTTTCAATAAAGGGAACAAGAATCAATCCCAAGGGGACAGACGCCATTAATAATACCCCCAAAAGCTTGTTAGGAACCGAACGCAAAATTTGAAATACAGGGTACAAGTACCACTCCGGTAAAATTTCTAATGGTGTGGCGAAGGGATTTGCGGGTTCTCCAACCATAGCCGGATCGAGAACAGCTAGAGCCACAATACAAGCAAAACTTCCCATGATCACAACGGGAAATACATAAAGCAGATCGTTTGGCCAAGCAGGTTCACCATAATAATTGTGACCCATGCCTTTTGCAAGTTTGGCTCTTAACTTAGGATCGCTAAGGTCTGGTTTTTTTAGTGTTGCCATTTTTAAATGTGCTCTCCTGCTTACGTCGAGTTAAAGCATTTATCTAAGCTTCGAGCTTCAGGCACTAGCTTTCAGCTTAAGATGCTATTGTTTGTTTTTCTGTTTTCTATGTGTCAATGAATTTGTTATTTTTCACAAGTTTAAAACAAACAACCGCATCTGAAAACTGAAAGCCAATGCCTATTACTCTACAGGCGAATAATTTACAGTGAGAATTGCTACTACAAAGAACGCTTTGCCCCTATTCAATTACAACGGGCCAGAAATTCCTTGCTTGCGAATCATCAAGAAGTGCAGCAACATGAAAACGGCAATGAGCCAGGGTAGCACAAAGGTGTGAGCACTGTAGTAGCGAGTCAGCGTCGCTTGTCCAACACTGGAGCCGCCGCGCAGCAGTTCAGAAATTAATGTGCCGACTACAGGAATTGCTTCTGGTACACCGCTAACGATTTTTACAGCCCAATAGCCAACTTGATCCCAAGGCAGAGAATAACCGGTCACGCCAAAAGAAACGGTGATTACTGCCAAGATGACTCCGCTTACCCAAGTCAATTCACGGGGCTTTTTAAAGCCTCCTGTGAGGTAAACCCGGAAAACGTGCAGAATCATCATCAGCACCATCATGCTTGCAGACCATTTGTGGATGGAGCGAATCAGCCAGCCGAAACTCACTTCATTCATGATGTACTGCACGGAGGCATACGCTTCTGTCACAGTTGGCTTGTAGTAGAATGTCATGGCAAATCCAGTCGCAAACTGGATTAAAAAGCAAGTCAGAGTAATTCCACCCAGGCAGTAGAAAATGTTGACATGGGGAGGGACGTATTTGCTGGTAACGTCATCAGCAAGCGCTTGAATTTCCAAGCGCTCCTCGAACCAGTCGTAAACGTTGGCCATACAATCTCAAGTTCCTAGAGTCGATCGCAGTTAATAAATCTCCCAACTTACTGGGGATTGGGGATTGGGGATTGGGGATTGGTTTTGTTACCTGCGCCCCATACATATCCCAGTACTTAGTCCCTACTTCCCAGTCTTTTTTGGCAAAGAGGGGAGAAGCTCCTTTAATGATCAGCCACGAGAGTGTTAATAATTGTTTAAAAATTTAACACTCTGCAAAAATAGAATATATTGCGTTCTCTTTGCGCCCAAACAAAAAATGCTGGATACAAAGTAGATTTTATCGTTTGTAGAGTGGTATTGGCTGGAATCACTGGTATTAACCACTTGATTTCCCAATCCACCACTTCTATAAAAAAAGTAACATAGTCGAGAGATAGATTTCATAAACCTCGTGCAAAAGTAGCTTTTGCCAGAGGTGGAGAACTCAAAGTCCCACGCCAGAGCCAATGCGTTGGGGCTGAAGAGCAGCAGCAAAGGGTAAAGGCTAGAGGTAATGATCTTCCCATTACTTTAACTTCTGTCCCTTGCTCTTTGCCCGACTTCTGCAAGAAGTCTGAAGGCAACTGCGTCGATACTAGGCAATTTGGGTTGAAAGTGGAATTGAAAATGGGGTTAATGCATAAACAAGTTTTTCGGGTTGGATTGTCACTGCTAGTGGCATTTTGGTTAGGATTTTGCAGTTTTTCTCAGCCAGCAATGGCTCTGAGCGAAGAACAAAAGCTAGTGTCGGAAGTTTGGCGAATTGTTAACCGCACTTATCTGGATGACACATTTAATCATCAAAACTGGGCCATTGTGCGGCAAAAAATTCTGGCAACGCCGCTTCCAGACCATCAAGCAGCATACGCAGCAATAGGAAAGATGCTTAAGAGCCTCAACGACCCTTTTACCCGCTTTTTAGATCCTGAACAGTACCGCAGTTTGCAAGTAAATACTTCTGGGGAATTGACGGGGGTGGGCTTGCAAATTGCTCTGAATCCACAGACAGGCAAGCTGGAAGTAGTGACTCCTATCGCCGGCTCACCAGCAGAAAAAGCCGGAATTCGGCCACGCGATCGCATCATTAAAATTGAGGGTTTCTCAACGGAAAACCTTACCCTGGATGAGGCCGCCTCTAGAATGCGCGGCCCCATAGGCAGTCTGGTGACGTTGCTCATCGAACGAGATGGAGAAGGACAAAGAGAATTTAGAGTTATGCGCGATCGCATTTCTCTTAACCCCGTCATCGCAGAGTTACACACTACCTCCGAGGGAGTACCCTTTGGCTACATTCGTCTCACTCAATTCAATGCTAACGCTCCAACGGAAGTGGCACATGCCATTAATAGTTTAGAAAAAAAAGGTGCGTCCGCATACATTCTGGATTTACGAAATAATCCCGGTGGACTGTTGCAAGCCGGAATAGAAATTGCTCGTCTATGGTTGAACTCTGGCACCATAGTCTACACAGTCAATCGCCAAGGTATTCAAGGCAGTTTTGAATCGTTTGGTCCAGCCCTAACCGACGATCCGCTAGTTGTTTTAGTCAATCAAGGAACTGCTAGCGCCAGTGAAATTCTCGCAGGCGCATTACAAGATAACGGTCGTGCGACGCTGGTTGGAGAAACTACCTTCGGTAAAGGCTTAATTCAGTCATTATTTGAGTTGTCAGATGGTTCCGGCTTAGCAGTTACAATTGCTAAGTACGAAACTCCTCAACACAAAGATATTAACAAGCTAGGTATCAAGCCAGACAAAATAATTCCCTCTGAACCGCTCGCTCAGGAACAGATTGGCTCAGAGCTTGACTGTCAATATCAAGCTGCTGTGGAACTGCTGACGAAAAACTCAGTAGTAGCTGCGGGAGCAGCGTGACTAGAAGGGGGTAATGGGGAGAAATTCCCTCCCCACCTCCCCACCATCATTTAAAGAATGGCTTGTGTCTGTAGTAAGGCTGTTAAATCCAAGTTCGCTAAGCGTTGGTAAGCACGATCTATAACACGTTTACCACGAAGATAACCAGTGTTAGCACCAGGAGCAATATACTGGAGTGTTGCTGGTGTAAAGCGCTCTATGAGGTTTTTTACACTTTTGATTTGCCGATGCCAGTGAAAAGTCTTGGCTGTTCGCAATGGTACTGGTTCGCCTTGCTGGTTAGGAACTAAATGACGTCCAGAAAACAGCACGCCCCCAAACTCACTATAGTAAAGGCAAGATGAGCCAGGAGAATGCCCAGGAGTCCAAATCAGTTTTAAGACTGAACTCAAGGTGAATTCCTGATGGAAAGTAGTGACGGTTAATTCCGGCAAGAGATAGGCTTCTTGCTCTTGAATCAAAACCTCACAGTTAAAGGTTTTGTAAAATTCTACTGTCTTGCCAATAGCACCTCTGTGGGTGAGAAACAACCAGCGTATACCACCATGCGCTCGCAAAAAGTCTTGATTTACCTGCTCAAATGCCGGACAGTCAATCAGGATATTGCCTTCATTTCTTACAATAAGATAAGCGGTTCCCCCCAGTGTGTCCCGATTTGGTGGAAATGCAAAAATAGTGTTTATGACTTCCCGTGGTGGCTTGGCTGTTTGACCAGACTTTTGAAATGAAGGACACATGAGAAAAGCTACTACTAATTGAAGAGTTGTAACAGATCCGGTTTAAGTATAAGACTTTTCTTTTCAAATAGGGGAATGGGGTCTATTCTGTGGCAAGAGTTATGGTGCTTTTAGCTATTTAACAAGACTGACGTTTCGAAATAAATGAAAATAACATGGCTGTTTGGTTTCTGCTTCTACTGGGACTAATTACGTATCTGATGGTGCAGCGTAGTGTTGCTCGCATCACCCGTACACCCATATGGCTATTGTGGTTGGTGTTAATGACGCCAGCAATGTTGTGGACGGGATGGGCCGTAATACATGGAGAAAAGCAACCTCCGCCGCGAGAATTGATGATTTGGCCATTGGTAATTTGCCCTCTGTTATACTGGGTGCTATTTCAGTGGGGGCGACGACAACCCCAAAAGGATAAACAGACTCAAAGACAAGGAAAAGCATCACTACCAAACCCAGCAACACAGCAGTCAACTACAGAATTAAATCCGGTGCGTCCCATAGAACCAAATGAAGAAACCCAATTGCGAAATTGTTTTCCTTGGTCTGTATATTACATTCAGAACATTGAATATAGACCTCAAGCTGTAATTTGCCGAGGTCAGTTAAGAACTAAACCAGCTGAAGCTTATCAACGAATTAAGGAAAATATCGAAGCACAATTTGGCGATCGCTTTTTAGTCATCTTTCAAGAGGGTTTGAATGGTAAACCCTTCTTTGTACTTGTTCCTAACACCCAAGAGAATAAAGCTAATACAGCCCAAAAAGAAAAATTAACGCGACCAGGTTTAGCTTTAGTACTATTAATAGCCACATTGGTAACTACTACAAAAGTAGGAGCAGGAATTGCTGGTGTGGAATTCACACTCAGTCAATTTCAATCCGACCCGAGTATCATTTTAAAGGGATTGCCCTATGCTTTAGCTTTGATGTTTATTTTGGGCATTCACGAACTGGGTCACTACTTAACAGCCAGGTACTATAAAATCCGCTCGACTCTGCCTTATTTTATCCCAATGCCTTTTTTCTTGGGAACATTCGGTGCTTTTATTCAAATGCGCAGTCCCATACCTCACCGCAAGGCCTTATTTGATGTCAGTATCGCCGGCCCACTGGCGGGTTTTGTAGTCACCTTGCCTTTATTATTCTGGGGCTTGGCTAATTCCGCAGTAGTTTCCCTGCCAGAAGAAAAAACAGGTCTGTTGAATCCTGACGCGCTTAATCCCAAATACTCTATATTATTAGCCCTAATCTCGAAGCTAGCTTTGGGAAGTCAGTTAACGCCACAATCAGCTATTGACCTACATCCAATCGCAGTAGCCGCTTGTCTAGGAATAATTGTGACTGCGTTAAATCTGATGCCAGTGGGACAACTAGATGGAGGTCATATCGTCCATGCAATGTTTGGACAAAGAACTGCTATACTCATTGGTCAAGTTGCTCGCCTGCTGCTACTGTTACTTTCTTTAGTACAGCCGGGATTTTTCTTATGGGCAATTATTTTATTATTTATCCCACTGATGGACGAACCTGCTCTCAATGATGTCACAGAACTAGATAATAAACGTGACATTTGGGGATTGCTGGCAATGGCTTTGTTAGTGCTGATTATATTGCCACTACCACAGGCGATCGCTAGCTTGTTGCAGATTTAGGTTACCAGTGCAGGTAGTGAGTGAGAAGGCGTTAGTCACCATTTTGGGTTTTACAATTTTGAATTTTGAATTGTTTATGGCGTCTCCATTTGCGGGAATTAAACCCTTTTGATACATGGGGTATGCGAGCGGGCAGATTTGATTTGACAATTGATTACACTAGTGAGCCAGTTCCGCTTGCGTGAAGGAACTGTTGCAACAGCAAGGTCTGGGTTAAAAAAAACTTTATCATTCCAGCAACAACCTGTTCCCACCTCTGGATAGGCTTTTGTACAGAAGCAGCTTTTGAGTTGATCGAGTTTCTTTTCTTGATAGTTGCCCTTCACAACTTCCTCAAAGATTTTCCATATAAATTAACTTTTGACTGACAAGTGCTAGTTTCTCGCCCTTGCATCAGCAAGTTGGATGAGCTGTATCAAAATATGGTTGATCAATTTGATTTGAACACCATTGCTGGACTATCTGAATCGGAAGCAGCAATTAGGCAGAAGCGAGAGGGCTATAATGAACTGCCCTCTAGCAAGCAGCGAAGTATTTGGGCGATCGCTTGGGAAGTTGGCTGCGATCCTATCTTTCTTCTACTGGTTGCTTGTGGTGCAATTTATTTGGCATTGGGGGATGTTCGGGAAGCTCTCATTTTGCTCGGTTTTGTCTTTTTTATCATGGGTATCAGCCTTTACCAGGAAACTAAGACAGAACGAGCGTTAGAAGCATTGCAAGACCTTTCCAGCCCTCGTGCTTTGGTAATTCGAGACGGACAGCAAAAACGGATTGCAGGTCGAGAAGTAGTGCGGGAAGATATTGTG